>JAGGZC010000037.1 GCA_021162185.1 Candidatus Woesearchaeota archaeon
ATATTGTTTCATAAATGAAATATTGTTTCATAAATGAAAAAATTTATATAGTTGTACTCGCTACAAGCACTATGCCCCAGCCAATAGTGGAACTGATAGACAAAAAGATGGTTAAAATTATAGAATTGTTCTCCAATAATCCAGATAAGGAATTTTATCTAAGACAAGTATCAAAGCTCATGGGTATAAGCCCAGCCACTACTTATAGAATCTTAAACCAGTTGTTGAAAAGAGAAATTATTGAACAAAGAGTTATTAATAGATTCAAGTTATATACATTAAAGAATAATGAAAAGGCAAAACAAATAGCAGAAATATTTAGCAAAAAGAGGAATGCTCTTGAAATGTTTAGAGAATTAGTTTCTAAGATGGATTCTGTTGAAGTAGTTTATCTCCTAGATTCTAAGTTGGGGGATAATAAGGCAAACCTCTTGATCATTGGTAGAGATATAGACCCAGGGGAATTGAAAAGAATAATTGTTAAAATAAAAGAGGATTTTGATTTCACTATTAACCATTTAACGCTTACCCATGAGCAATATAGTAACATGTTATCTATGGGTCTTTTCCCAGGTAGAAAAATTATTCTCTATGAGAAGAGATAGAAAAAGTATATTCTCTAAAATATATTTTGGAAAAGTTTCTTCCCTATATAAAAATATTTATATATAAGCGAATAAATAATAAGAAAAAACAAAAGATTTTAAGCTAAAAACCCCTTATTCCAATTAGAAACCGTCGGTAACCTGCTTGAACCCCAACCAAGCAGACCAGCTGTGAACCCCAACCCAACTAGTTCTAGATAGAAGTATAGGGGCAACTCATATATAAATCTTTCGGTTTTGAGTTGCTCGCCCGAATTGGGAAAAACGAAAAGGAGGGGGAGAAAAGATGAACCAAGCAATACCAAACCTAAACATAAACGAGCTAATTGTTGGCCAGGCCAACATAAAAGTAATTGGTGTAGGGGGAGCAGGATGTAACATGGTGAACTGGTTGTACAAGAAGGGAATAATGGGAGCAGAGATCCTAGCAATAAATACTGACAAGCAACACTTGGATTTAATAGAAGCAGATAAAAAATTATTGATAGGAAAAGATCTTACAAAAGGATTAGGATGTGGAGGTTACCCAGAAAAAGGAGCAGAAGCAGCCCAAGAAAGCATACAAGAAATAAAGGAGTTAATCAAAGGATCCGATATGGTATGGATCACTGCTGGAATGGGAGGAGGAACAGGTACAGGAGCATCACCACTCATCGCGCAAGTAGCAAAGGATGCTGGAGCAATCGTAATAGGAGTAGTAACAATGCCATTCAAGATTGAGAGAGCAAGAGTAGATAAAGCTGAATGGGGATTACAACAATTGAGAAAGCATTGTGACACAGTCATAGTCATTGATAATAATCGCTTAGTCCAAGTGGCTGGTAACTTACCAGTGCAACAAGCATTTGCTGTGGCAAATGAACTAGTAGCAACCATGATTAAAGGTATAGTTGAAACCATTGCAATACCAAGCCTAGTAAACCTTGACTATGCAGATGTGAAAGCAATAATGACCAGTGGAGGAGTAGCAGCAATAGGAGTAGGTGTGAGCGATACAAATAACAGGGTGGAAGAAGCAGTAAAAGGAGCACTTAGTAATCCATTACTAGACATAAGCTATGAAGGAGCAACAGGAGCAATAATCCATATCACTGGTGGAGAAGACATGACTCTAGATGATATCAATAGGATTGGAGAACTAGTAACAGAATCAATGGATGAAGATGCAAACGTTATATGGGGAGCAAGAATAGAAGAAGACATGAAAGGAAAGATACAGGTAATGGTAATTATCACAGGAGTAAAGAGTCCATGGATATTGGGAAGAGAGACAGAGAAAGAAAAGATAGAAGCAACACAAAGATTATCAGAGGAATTAGGCATAGAGATATTCAGGTAACTAATTGGTTAGAAACCACCCCCAAAGTTTCTAGCCACCCCCGTGCATGGAGAGGCCCAATTCGGGCCCCTTTTTCTTTTTATTTTTTTAACAAGATTTATAAATAGTGATTAGTACTTTCTGAGACATGAAAAAAATACTCCTTGATACAAGTATATTATTACTCCCGGGAATGGAACTAAAAGATATATTCACACCTCTAGAACAGGAATTTGAATTACTCATCCCTGAGGCATGTTTGAAAGAACTAGTGGCAATGAGTGCAGGGGATAGTAAAAAAGCAAGAGCAGCAAGACTTGCATTAGTGCTTATTAAACAAAAAAACTTAAAAATACTCCCTAGCACCCATTTTGAGAGAGCTGATGATGAATTATTGAGAAGAGCGAGAGAAATAGGAGCAGCCATAGCAACAGTTGATAAGGAATTAAAAAGAAGAGCAAGGAAGAGAGGGATAGAGATAATAAATATCAAAAAAGACAAGGCAAAAATGGGGTGAAGAAATGTTTTATAGAATAAGAGTGAAGGACTATATAAGGGTTCCACCATCAGATTTTGATAAACCAATAGAAGAAGCTGTGAGAAATCAGGCAAAGGCAATGTACAGAGGCTTTGTATCAAAAGATATGGGAATAGTTGTAACAGTTGCAGACATAGTAAAGATTGGAGAAGGTACGATTATTCCTGGAGATGGAGCAGCATACTATGAGACAGAATTTGATTTAATAACACTTAAACTAGAATTGAAAGAAGTGGTTAATAGCTTTGTTATGGATATAACAAACTTTGGAGCATTCCTAGCACTAGGCCCAATAGATGGAATGGTACATATAAGTCAAACAATGGATGACTATGTAAGCTTCTCAAAAGAAAAAGCACTACATGGAAAAGAGAAAAAGAGAACACTAAAGGTAGGGGACATAGTAAGAGCAGAGGTAATAGCAGTATCCTACAAGGATATTGCTAATCCAAAGATAGGCCTAACAATGAGAAGGAAAGGCCTAGGAAAACTTGAGTGGATACAAGAAGATTTAAAAATAGGAGAAACAGAACAAAAGAAAAAGAAAAAATGATACCCGTAGAAGAGTGGATGACAACCCCTGTAAGAACAATTGAGCCAGATAAATCTATAATGGAAGCAGCAAAAATAATGGCAAAGAATAGGATAGGGGCATTAATAGTAGTGGAGAATAATAAACCAGTAGGAGTAATAACAGAGAGAGATATCCTAGACAAAGTAGTGGCAAAGGCTAAGAATCCAAGAGAATTAAGAGTGAAAAAAATAATGACAAAAAAAGTTTACACATTACACCCTAAAGCACCAATAATAGAGGCAACAAAAATGATGAAGAAGCATGGGTGTAGAAGAATACTCATAGTAGATGAGAACAATAAGCCCCTAGGCATATTGACATCTCGAGATTTAATAGACTTAATAGCTGTTGAGTAGGTGAAACAATGGCAAAAGAGAAAGTATGTGCAAAGTGTAAAATATATATCCCTGAAGGAGATGTATGTCCAATATGTAAAAAGACTAATTATGCAACCGTGGCATATGGAAAACTAATAGTCATAGACCCAGAGAAATCCTTCCTTGCAAAAAAGGCAGGAGCACCAATAAAAGGAGTATATGCACTAAAAGTGAGGTGAAAAAATGGAGCTAGAGATTAAAGAGAGAATCCCTGAACAATTATTAAAGAGAGAGAGAATAAACTTCATAGTGGAATTCGAGGGAGCTACACCACCAGTAATAGATGTAAGGAAGCTCCTAGCACAAAAACTAAGCGTGGATATGAAACAACTAGTAGTGAGGAGACTATACAATGAATATGGAGTTACGAGAGCCAAGGGATATGCATATGTATATGAGTCAAGAGAAGGAATGCTCAAGACAGAGCCAGATTTCATCAAGAAGAAGAACAAGGTAGAAGAAGACACACAACCTCCACAACAAGCAGAACAGTTAGAAGAGCAAGCCCAAGAACAAGTTCAAGAAGAGGTAAAAGAGGAAACATCAGAAACTAAGGAAGAAGACAAGAAGGAAACAGAAAAAGTAGAACAGCAAGAAAAGAAAGAAGAGAAACAAAAACAAAAGGAAGGGAAAGAAGAAAGGAAGGAACAAGAAGAAGGGAAAGAAGCAGAACAGCAAGAAGAAAAAGAAGAGAAGCAGGAACAAAAAGAAGAGAAAGAACAAGAAGAAGAACAGAAACAAGAATAAGAGGTGGATGAATCATGGCAAAGAAGAAAGAAAAAACAAAGAAACCTGCATATAAGATTCATAAGATCTACAAGGTTGAAGGAGACAAGATAGTAGATAAAAATAGGACTTGTCCAAAGTGTGGACAAGGCGTGTTTATGGCTAGGCACAAGGATAGATGGCACTGTGGAAAGTGTGGATATACAGAGTTCATAAAGAGCGAGTAAAACTTATTTTATCTCTTTCAATGCCTTTATCATTCTTTCTAGATCCCTAAAAATATATGGGCTCTCATTAATCATTGTAACATTTTTGTTCTTCTTTAAGATTAGTCTTGCAAGCTTCTTGAATTCCTTTATGTCTACCTCTATGTGCCTCTTTTCACCTTTTTCTCCATACTCGATACCAGAGAAGTGTGCATGGAAACTCTTTGGTAATTTTTCTAGGACTTGTTCAAAACTAATCCTTCCCTGATGCCTAGCCTTTAGGTGTGCAAAATCTATACACATACCAATCTTTAATTGCTTAGAAATCCTTAATATCTCATCTAGATCTCCCCATTGGGATATCTTTCCAGTTGTCTCTGGCGCTAGTTTACAGGTATAACCTAACTCATTTATTGCGTCTTTTAACTCGCCCATTTCTTGTAGCATTATGTCATATGCTTCATCTTTATCTAGTTTTCCATAGAATCCTGGGTGAAAAACAATCCATTTAGCATTCATCTCGTTTCCAAGCTTGCAAGAGTCAAGTATGCGCTTCTTGCTAGCAGCACGCTTTACTTTATCAGGACTCAAGAGGTTAATAAAATATGGTGCATGAACAGTTATAATCATTCCTAGTTCCTCTCTAAGTTTATTGATCTCTCTAGCTTGAGCTATACTCATGTTTACTCCATGGGTGAACTCTACTTCATATACTCTTGCTCCAAGAGAATGAGCTTTCCTTATTCCTTCAATGTTTCCAAGCCCTTCACTTCCCGCTGGGCCTAGGAGTAGCATTCTTCTCACCTATCTTGTTTCTTAGGAATAGCAGTGAGATTGAAGATAGTATGAGAGAATAAATGGTTATTGCAAGTATTATGGCTGATACTTCTCTGAGAGAGGGCTCTATGAGTACTAGTGCGAGAGCAGTAACACCAGTAGCTATCCCCTTTGGCATTAATAGCAGTGCCACTAATTGCTCGTTCATAGTAAACTCTTTCTTTGATAATGCAAGCTTTACAGCTATAAATCTAGCTATAAACATTGCTATAAAGACAGTAAAGCTTCTTAACATAAATGATAAATTGAAAGGTATTTTTATACTAATTCCTAATAGTAGGAATACTAGTATTTCTAGTGCTTGGGCAGCTATTAAGCTAAACTTCACGGTACTTATCCTTGTGTAATATGTGGCAAACATTATTCCAAGAGTCGCTACTCCCACAATTCCATCCCCACCAATCGCTTCAGCAATAATATATGTTAGGAATGCACCACTAAATAACATTACTTGCTGGTCTGCGGCTTCACTCATAGATTTTAATATTTTGAATAATATTATTCCTAGTACAACTCCTGTTCCTATTCCTATAACAAATAGCTTGAATACTTCTGATCCTTTTTCAAGAATAGCTACCACGAAATTACCATAGCCTTCTTGCATTATTCTTACAAATATTAATGGTAGGACTACCACTATAGGAGTATTCATAACTGCTTCTATTTTTAGTATATTTCCGATTTCACTATTAGTCATTCCTAGGAGAGAGAAAACAGAGGCAGCGTCTGTTCCAGCACTGATTATTGCTAATATCATTGCAGCAGTAAAACCAAATACGTTTAAACCAAACAGATTTATTCCTAATAGGAGTATAAAGAGGATATTAAAAAATAGAAAAGTTCCTAATAGTTTTAGGGCCTTCGAAGTTGCAATGTCAACCTCTCTAATTTTAATAGTGCTAGTACCGGTAAAAACTATCATAATTAAGGATAATATTGCTATTCCAAATGTTAAACTTTGGGGGAAAGAAATCACTGGAATACCATTAATGCTAATACTGCCTAATATAATACCAGTTATTAATAATACTAGTATCCTAGGAATTCTTAGTGCATCTGCTAATAATGATAGACCAAGACCAAGGACTAGTAGAAAAGAGAGACTGGTTAATACACTAGTAGCAGTGCTAAGAGGATCCATATGAGTAAAAATGCTTAGAGGAATTATAAATATTTTGATTAATTTATGAGTGAATAATCAGAAAATTTAAAAGCGACAAGTATGTTATATGGATCATGAGAATAAAGAAGGAGTTCCTGAGAATAGGAATAGATCAACTGGAAAAAGAGTTAGGGAAAGAAAAAGCAAGAAAAATAATAGAAATTCTTGAAAGAGTTGCAGAGATAGTTATACCTCGACAAGAGGAAGAAGAAAAAATTAAGAGTAAGGTGGATAGAATAGTGAGTAGTATAAAAGAAGCAGCTAGAAAAAGAGGAATATCTCTAGATGTAATCCTAGGAGGAAGTTTTGCAAAGGACACATGGCTACCAGGACAGAGCGATGTAGATCTCTTCATTGCTTTTAATAAGAATCACTGGGATCAGGACTTATCAAGATTATTAAAAGAAATTCTTCTAGACGTGTCTCAGAGCATGAAGATAAAAATAGAGGAATTGAAAGGATCAAGGAATTATTATAAGATCTTCTATGAAGATCTCGAGATAGAAGCAGTACCAGTTAGGAATATAACTCATCCAGGAGAGGCGGGAAATACTACTGATTTATCAAAGCTACATGTAGAGTGGTTGAAGAGAAAAACAATGGAAAACCCTTGGATACCATTACATATAAGAATTACTAAAAAGTTTTGTAGAGCTGCGAGAGTATATGGTGCTGAAACATATATCAAGGGCTTCAGTGGCCATGTAATAGATATATTGGTAGCATATTATGGATCATTTGTCTCACTACTACTAGCTGCTAGAAAATGGGGAGAAAGAGAGGTAATAGATCCTGAGTCACTATTAAATAATCCATTAAAAGAAATGGATAAATCAAAGATCATTTCCCCGTTGATATTAGTAGATCCAACCACTCCTTCCAGAAATGCTGCTGCAGCTCTCTCAAAAGAAAAATATGAGAAGTTCAAACAATATGTAAAAGAATTCCTAGAAAACCCGGATATATCCTTCTTTGAAGAAAAGCCACTAAGAGTAGAGGAATTCATAAAGAAAAACCCTGCTAGAAAATATGTAGTCATAAGAGCAACCCCTCTAGACAAGAAGGAGGATATTGCTGGGGCAAAGATGTATAAGGCATATGAATTCATAGCTAGCATAATAAAGAAGTATGGAGAAATATTAGCGAGAGATTTCTACTGGAAGCCAGAAGGAAAGGGTCTATTAATTTATGCATTAAAAGATGAGATCCCAAGAGAGATAGAAATCAAGGGTCCGAGTAGGAGAAGAAAGAGACATGTTGCAAGATTCACGCAGAAACATAGGAATGTTTATGAAAAAGATGGGTTTATCTGTGCAAGAGAAAAACTACCATGGAAGGACTATGATGAGTATATTATGAGCCACATAAATCTAATTAAACAATGGGTCAAGGGTTTGGAGATTGAGATTATTTAACCACTCACAAGCGAAAAATTTATAAATAATCTCTGTTCAGAATATTCATAAAGATTATAAAAAGCTACGCGGAGGGATACCCTTGACAAATGATATCTCAAGACAAACAATAGTTGTATTAGTAATCCTTGCGGTTCTTATATCTCTATTAGGGACATGGACAGTTTTAACAGAGGTTAGTAGAGTAAGGGTGAGAGGAAGCAATGTAGCGAGTGCTGATGTAAGATTAACAATTCTCCCACCAGAGAAAGCACAACCACAAGAACCAGAAGTAGTATCAACCACTGGAATGGTTGCTTTTAGAATAATAGAACCACCAGTAAAGGGGTGAAAAAATGGATATATCAAATAAAACACTTGCATGGCTGCTAATAGGAGCAATAATTGTAAGCATACTTGGAACCTTTACAGCATTAAACAGGATACAGAAACTAGGAATCACGGGAGCAGCTACAACTACTCAAGGAACAGCAACTGTAAATATAACGACTAGTCAATCTATAAGATTTGCTGTAGCTACCATTGACTGGGGCACGGGTGGTGTAAATACTACTGCAGGATATAATAACTGTACACTCTATACTGATGGGACATCTAATGGCCCAGGATGTTATGGCTTCGATACTGTTAGCCAAGGATTAGTATTAGAAAATGATGGAAACCAGAACGTGAATGTTACAATAGTTTCAGATAAAGATGCTTCAACATTTATAGGAGGCACAAATCCAACACCAGAGTTTAAATGGAATTTTACTGAGAATGAAAGTGGTAGTTGTTTGTCTCAAGGTCCACAAGGGTGGAATACTTATGTAGATGTAAGTACGAGTGCAATAACATTGTGTAACAACTTTTCATATGTAAACGACCAAGATTCTATAAAGATAAATCTATATGTGTTAATCCCATATACTGCAACTCCTGGACCAAAACAGGCAACATTAACAGCTAATATAGTTTCATAAAAAGGAGGTGTATAAATGGAGGTTTCGAACAAAACCCTTGCAGCACTATTGGTTTTATCGGTACTTGTAAGTTTAGCAGGCATGTATACAGCTATTTATAGGATTCAAAGAATAAGTGTGATTGGAGCAGCTACCAGTGATACAGCTACTGCAACATTAAACATATCTACTAGCCAGGCTATACAGTTCACAGTTGCTACTGTTGACTGGGATACTGGATATGTCAATACTACTGGTGGTTATAATAACTGTACACTTTATACTACCACTGATCCACAAGTAGGATGTATAGGATTTAGAGATGCTACAAATGATCCAGACTATGTACACTCATTGATACTGGAAAATGTTGGAACAGCTCTAGTAAATGTTACCTTAAACTCTAGTACAGATGCAGCAACACTCTTAGGAGGGACTAATCCATCAATCCAGTGGAAGCTAGACTATAATGAATCTGGAAGTTGCTCAGCATTATATGACACTAATTGGGATGAGGTTAACACAACTGCAGAGTTGATCTGTGAAGACTTTAATTATGTAGACACGAATGATAGTATTAAAGTAGACTTAAAGATAAGGATACCTTATGACTCATCAACAGGTTTGAAGACATTAACACTAACAGCAGCAATACAGCCTTAAATAATTTGGATGAGAGGTAGAAACAATGAGGATTAGAATACTTTCTTTTTTAATTTTAGTCCTACTCTCAAGCAGTTTATCTTTAGCTATAGGTATACTTAATGTTCCATCATTTTCTGATAGAACAATATTCTTTTCACCTGGTTTAGAGAGAACATATTCATTATCCTTCTTTGGAGCAGAGCATATAGAAATATATCCAGAGGGGCCTCTTAAAGATTATTTTTCTATAGAAGACCCACAACCCAATGGAGGAACAAGAACTGTTAAGGTAAAAATAAAACTTCCAGACTCTCTTGAACCTGGAGAATATATGAACTATGTTGTTGCATTAGAAGAGGCTCCTGAAGGAGTCATGGTTGGGGGAAGAACAGCTGTAAGGGTTAGGTTCTTAGTGATCTCTCTCTACCCTGGGAAGTATATTAAAGCAAGCTTACATGTGAAGGATACATCAGTGAATGGAACGATTAATGCATCTATAAGTATAAAGAATTATGGTCAAGAGGATATATCTGAGGCTTATGGTATTATAACACTATATGCCGATGGCTATGATAATGTAACTATTACGACAAATAAGATCTCTGTTAACTCTACTAAATCAGGAACAATGTATGCTTCAATACCTGTTCAATCTACTGGGTTTAGGAGAGGAACCTTTAATGCAAAAGCAGTTGTATTCTTTGATGGGAATCAGAAGGAAGTAGGACCCACAAGTTTTAGGATTGGAGAACTATGGTTAAGCATAACTCCTTTGGATAATGAAATAATCAGTGGCATGATTAATAAATATAGATTTAAGATTTATAATGAATGGGACAAGGCTGTGTCTGTTAAGGGTAAATTGATTGTAAATGGGATTGAGAATCCAATACCAGAGTTTGGTGTGTCTAAATTTTCCGAAAAAATAGTAACTGGATTTGTAGATGCAACAAATCTCCCTCCAGGAATTTATGATGGAAAGATAATACTTCTAGCTAATGGGAAGGAATTCTCTAAAGATATAAGTGTGAGAGTAGTAGAACAACCAAGATCTACACAGGGAAATAGAAGTGACTTACTCATAATAATCCTAGTAATTATTGCTTCTCTC
>JAGGZC010000006.1 GCA_021162185.1 Candidatus Woesearchaeota archaeon
TTGAGAAAGCATTGAAAAACATTGCACCAATAAAGGATTATGCAATAGAAAAAACTGCTGACACCCTTGCAAGAGCGGGAATAATGGCAATGGAGAAAACACAACAAGTAAAAAAGAAGGAAAAAGAGTTTAAACCCTTATACATTGCTCCTGAAAACCTATTCCCAGAGACATATGGAGCACACCCAGAAGAATTAGCGGAAATAGTTAAAAAGTCAAGAGAAAGAATGAAGGAATACCTAGTAAAAATGAAGAAGTATGATCCAAAAGAAGCAGAAAAACTAGCAAGAGAGCATATAAAAGCAACCCTAGATATTGGACATCTCAATCTATGGAGAAAATACTTTAGACCATCAAAGAAAGCAAAAACACCAGAAGATGTTGACAAAGAATTCAAAGAATGGGTAAAGAAAGAGATAAAAAAACTTGCAAAAGAAGGAATAATCGGGCATGCACACCTAGCTGACAACTTTGGATATGATGATGAGCACTTAACCCTTGGACATGGAAACGCACCAATAAAAGAATTTATAAAGATCTTAGAAGAAGAAGGAATACATGACTGGATAATCGAAACCGGGAGCTTTAACCCAACAACTGGTTGGAGTGAGGGATTACAATACCTTGGAAGCCCTATATATGGAGTAATGGGTGGTCCAACATTTGCAAATATTATGAATGCTCACGCTGGATATAACAAGCCTATCTACTACATAGCTGGGGCATATGCTCCTAGCAATGAATGGACACTTTGGAGTGGAGTACCATTCGAATAAACAAAAAAAGAGGTGGGGGCATGAAAAAGAAAGAATTAAAACCAATAAGCACAAAGGAGGCAAGATTACTAAGAATACATAAAGCAGCAGTAGAGAGATACGGAGAAAAAAACATAGAAATAGTATACAGCTTTGCAAAAGAAGTAAAAAAACTCCTAGGAGACTTCTTAAAAGGAATAATACTCTTTGGAAGTCTAGCGAGAAACAAGCAAAAACCACATGATATAGATATATTACTCATAGTTAATGATATAGACTTCATGATAGATCAAGAAGTAGCAACAACTTATAGGATACTAGTAGAAGAAGCAATAGCTAGAACCTCAAAAAAGATACACGTAACAACATTCCGCTTTACCAGTTTCTGGGAATATGTAAGAGTCGCAGACCCAGTAGCAGTGAATATATTAAGAGAAGGAATACCAATATATGACACAGGATTCTTTGAACCATTACAAATGCTACTAAGACAGGGAAGGATAAGGCCAACACCAGAAGCAATATATAGCTATAAACACAGAGCAGAGAGAAGCCTAGGATCAGCAAAGTGGCACAAGAACAACATAGTCCTAAGCCTCTACTGGACTGTTACAGATATCGCGCATGCAGCACTAATGGCGCAAGGAATAACTCCTCATGGACCAGAACAACTAGCAGGACTAATCGAGGAGAGATTCGTAAAAACAAAGATGATCCCAAAGAGATATGCACTAATAATGCAAGAATTCTATGATCTAATGAAAGAAATAACAACCCATGGAGGAATAGATATAAGTAGTAGAAGAATAGAAGAACTAGAAAAAAAGGCAAGAGACTTCTATAAGACAATGTCAAAACTAATACCATAAAGTGCATGATAAAATGTATGAAATAATAATAGGAAGAGATCAGGAACAAAGAAGAAAACTAGGATTAAAAGGAACAATACTCATAGGAAAGAGCTATGTACAAATGGGCAATACTCATAGCCTTGCAAACAATGTGTATCTAGACATAGCTAGTAGTCATGTAGTATATGTATGTGGAAAAAGGGGTAGTGGAAAGAGCTATACATTAGGAGTGATAGCTGAAGGTATTGCAAGCATATCAAAAGAAATAGCTCAAAACCTATCAGTAATAATCCTAGACACAATGGGGATATACTGGACAATGAAATACCCAAACAAGAAGGATAAAAACCTATTAGAAAAATGGGAATTAAAACCAGAAGGATTCAAACAAGTAAGAATATATGTACCCAAAGGGTTCTACGAAGAAGAAAAAAAGCAAGGAGTGCCAGTAGACTATGAGTTCAGCATAAACCCAATGGATCTAAACAGTGAGGACTGGCTAGAATTATTCGGCATAGACCAAGACTCAGAGATAGGAGTATTAATCTCAGAAATAGTGAGCAAGAAAAAACAAGAAGGAAAAAGCTATGATATAGATGGATTAATAGCAGCAATAAAGCAAAACAAAGAGTTCAAAGAAGAAGTAAAAAGAGCAGCAATCGCAAGGTTTAACAATGTTAAACTATGGGGACTATTCAGCAAGAAGGCAACAAGTATAGAAGAATTAGCAAGACCTGGACAGATCACGATCATTGATATATCATGCTATTCCAGTATGCCAAATGGATGGACCATTAAGAGCCTAGTAGTAGGACTAGTAGCAGAGAAACTATTCCTACAAAGAATGCATGCAAGAAAAATAGAAGAATTCAAAGAGTTGGAACACGAAATGCATGAGTTTAGCAAGAAGGGATTACAAAGACAGAGATATCCACTCGTATGGCTATTCCTAGATGAGGCACACGAATTCCTACCAAGAGATTATACAACCCTTGCGAGCAAGCCATTGATAACAGTACTAAGAGAGGGAAGACAACCAGGAATAAGCCTAGTACTAGCAACCCAGCAACCAGGAAAGATACACACAGATGTAATAACACAATCAGACATAGTGATTAGTCACAGAGTAACAGCACAAGTAGATGTAAAAGCATTAGAGGCACTAACACAGACATATATGCAGGAAAGCCTTGTTCAAAGCATTGATAAACTACCCAGAGAAAAAGGAGCAGCAGTAGTGTTTGATGATACAAACGAGAGACTATTCGCACTAAGAATTAGACCAAGAATAACATGGCATGGGGGAAGCAGCCCAGTAGCAGTACACGAAGAAACAATGAGTGAAAACATTTTTGATGAGGAATAGCAATATTTAAAAATCTCCTTGTAACCCTCAAGTATAAGGGGTGGTAGCTCAGCCTGGGAGAGCGCATGGCTGAAGACCATGGTGTCCCGGGTTCAAATCCCGGCCACCCCATTTGTTATTCTCTCTGTTGAGAAACAAAAAATTTATATATTTGTAACACACTACTATTGAACAGTAAAAACAGTAAAAACCCCCAAAATAAAAACAGAAGTGGAAAAAATGAGTTTAATTGAACAAAAATTAAGTAGTGATGGAGAATTATTTGCATTAAGAGTAAATCCTGATGAACTGTTTGAAAAAATTAGTAACTATATAGAAAAGAATAATAATTGTTATGGAGAAATAAGTTTAGAGAGCTATGAAAATCTAGTAGATTTAATAATGAGACTAAGTGACATAATGGTCCTTACAACACCAGACTATAATAGCATACAGAGTAATAGAAGATTTGATACTGAAAAAGAGATATTTTCAGACTATAAAACTAATAACTTAGAAA
>JAGGZC010000019.1 GCA_021162185.1 Candidatus Woesearchaeota archaeon
ATTTTTATATATAAATAAGATTCCTGTATTTTCCAGTATAAAAAGAATTGATAGAAAAATTTATAAATAAAAAGAGATTACTATCCACTAATGAGTAGTAATAAATCTTGGGGTGGTAATATGAAAGGCTTGAAAGTAATACTAAGCATTCTATTAATACTATTAATAGCAGGAGGAGCAAGAGCAATGACAGTGCAACTAGCAGAGTCTGGAGATTTAAAGATAAGAGCACTAGACTATCAAAGAGAGGTATACACAAACCAACAAATAATGATAACAGTAATAGTAGAACAAACAGGTGGCGACCCCCTAGAACAAGTAAATGTTTCACTAAACCTTTCTGATTGCATAGAAACAAAGACAGTTAATATGAGTGAAAACCCAATAGATATAAGAATACTATCCTACTCTAGAGAACTACCAAAGGAAAACCAAGGAATAGCTGTATTTATATGCAGCATAGCAACACCAGGAGTATATACTGGAAAAGTAAAAGTAGAAGCAGCAGGATTTGTTGATACAAACCCATCAAACAATGAACAAGAATTCACAGTAAACGTAGAAGAACCACCAGTTCTAAACTTCTCAATGCCAAGCACAATAGAACTAGGAAGTGATACTGCAGAACCAGGAGACATTGTAGAAACAACATTTAGAATAAATAACACTGGGGACCTATCAATGAATATAACATTAAGCCTTGATATAGATAGTGAATATGAAGCAATACTAAGTACTACAAACATAACAAACCTAGGAGTGGGAGAATATGTAGATATAACCCTTAGTGTGAAGATCCCATCAGACTATGAGGGTAGACAAAGCATTGGAACACTAACAGCCACAGCAACTAATAATGGAAAAGAAACAACAAAGACAGCTACCATTTATCTAGAAGCAAGAGAAGAAAAAGTATTTAGGATTAAAGATATGGATATATATGTAGATGATGACCATACAGATATTGATCCAGGAGAAGAAGTAGAGGTAAGACCAGGAAGCAGGATAAAACTAGAAATAGAAGTAGAAAACATATTCAATGATGACCTAGAAGATGTATATGTACAAGTATATAACGATGACCTAGACATAGATGAAGAGACAGAGGAAGTAGATATAGATGAAGATGATGAGTATAGATATACAGTAGAATTCACAATTCCCTATGATGCAGATGAAGACACATATGAACTAGAAATAAAGATAAGGGGAGAAGACCAAGATGGAAATGATTATAGAGAAATAGAAAGCATTGAACTAGAAGTAGAAAAGAAGAGTCATGAGATAAGAATAATAGATCTAGAAGTAGAGGATAGCTATTGTGGGGATTATTCAAGAATAATAATAGAAGTGGCAAACACTGGTAGACATGACGAAGAAGATGTGAGGGTAAGACTAAAAATAAATGATCTAAACGTGGATACATACAAAGAACTAAGCCTAGACGAAGGAGACAAGGACGAAGTAGTGTTCACAGTAAATATCCCGAGAGATGCAGAAGAAGGAGTCTATATAGTAGAAGTGTATACCTACTATGATATAGATGAAGATAGTGACTATGAGTCAGCAATACTAAACATTAAATGCACAGAAGAGATACAACCACCAGAAGGTGGAGAAAGAGAAGAAGAGAGAAGGATAGTGATAACCCCAGCGCCAAGCTATAATGGAACAATAGTGATAGGAGAAGAAGAAACAGATAAGAAAATAGTGATAGGCATGGGAATAATATCAGTATTACTAATGATAGTGATAGGATTACTCATAGCAAGATTAGTACAGACAAGTAATAGGAGTAATAGAGTGGTAGTAGAAAAGAAACAATCAAATAAACGACCAGAGAAGAAGAGAAAGAGATAAAAACAACCCTATTTCTTTTTTCTTCTTAGAAATCTTTAAAAAATAATTCTCCCTGCCCCTAATTGGAATAGTAAGTTAATAGTGTGCAAAGTGTAAAACCCAGCATATAAATCTATTAAAAAGGGCCGGTAGCTCAGCCTGGAAGAGTGCCGCCTTGGCATGGCGGAGGCCCCGGGTTCAAATCCCGGCCGGTCCACTAAGCTGGAATACAGGATAGAGAGTGAGAAAATGAGAATAGCAATAATATCTGACACACATGACAATGTATATGCAGTTCTAGAGATTATAGAGAAACTAAAAGAAATAAAACCAGATTTATTAATACACCTAGGAGATATTATTAGTCCAGCAACAGCTGACATGTTTAAAGATTTTAAAACAGTATTTATAAGAGGGAATAATGATGGAGATATAAACCAATTAGAAGGAATAGCAATGAAGAACAAACAATTATTTGTAAACGAGTTTGAAACAAATATTGATGGCAAGAAGCTATTAGCAATGCATGGGCATAGATCAGCATGGCTCCAAGAGATGATTAAAAGCGGTAGATATAGATATGTATTATATGGACACACACACCAAGTAAGAATGGAAAAAATAAATAATACAATAGTTTTAAATCCAGGGGGGCACTACTATATGAGCCAGGGAGGTATAATCCTTCTAGACACTAGTAATGATAAATATGATTATATACCAATATCTGGGGGTGAAAAAATTGAGAGCAATAATATTTGACTTTTGGGGCACACTCGTAGAGCATGGAGTAAAGCCTAGTCCAATGAAACAAGTAAAAGCAATAATCGCTCCAAGAATGAGCTATACAAGCTTTGTGGTCTTGTTTGAACAAACATTAATGACAAGGAGTTATAACGACTTATACGAAGGATTCACAGAAGTATTGAAAAACTTTGGGAAAAAACCAAGGAGAGAAGTATTAGACAAGCTTGTAGCCATATGGAATAAGAACAAGTTGCTAGCCAAGCCATTCCCAGAGACAATGGATATTTTAACAAAACTCAAAGAGAAATACATGTTAGGAATAATTGCTAATACTGATTCACTATCAGTACCAACAGTAATAGAAAAATACCAATTAGACAAATATATGAACAAGATTATTTATAGCTATAAAGAAGGAGTATTGAAGAGCAGTGGAGAATTATTAAAGAAGATTATGAATGAACTAGGAGTAAGCAAGAATGAAACAGTGATGATAGGAGATTCAATACAGTCAGACATAGAACCAGCAAAAAAGCTAGGAGTGAAAGCAATACTTGTTGATAGAAGAAATACAAGAGAATATGAACCAAAAATCATGAGCCTAGAGGAAATAGAAAAAATAATGGGGTGAAAACATGGAGGATTGCATATTCTGCAAGATTATAAACGGAGAAATACCCTCCAATAAGATATATGAGTCAGAAAACTTTGTAGCATTCCTAGACATAATGCCCATAAATCCTGGACACACACTAATAGTATCCAAGAAGCATTATGAAAACATGGATGAGCTACCAGGAGAACTAGGAGAGGAATTACTAAGAGTTATAAAAACAGTTGCGAGAGCAATAGTCAAAGCAGTAAATGCTGATGGATACAACATTGGAATGAATAATGGAAGAGCAGCTGGACAATTAGTAATGCATGCACATATCCATATCATTCCCAGATTCAAAGAGGATGGACTAAAAAGCTGGCCACAAAAAAGAATGGATGATTCCAAGCTAAGAGAAATAGGTAAAAAGATCAAGAAAGAGATAGATAAAATTTAAAAACCCTGGTTTTTGCTCCTATTCATGCCGCCGTAGCTCAGCGGTTAGAGCGCCACGCTCATAAAGATGAGCGCCGAGCAAGAGCAATGAGGAATCATCATGTATCGTGGAGGTCCCGGGTTCAAATCCCGGCGGCGGCATTTTTCTTTTTTCAATAAAAGTTAAATATTGCAAGCACTTACACTAGTAAAATGCGAGCAAGAATATTTATGATAGGATCAATATTTACCCTAATCCTTTTAGGATTCCTCACTAGTTGTGCAAGACAGCAAGAGCAAGAGGATCTAGCTGTACAGAAATGCATAGAGCTATGCCTAAAGGCAAAGGAACAAGGAATAAATCTTACTAATGGTCCATGTCTCAGTGACTTCATGAATTATGATGTCTACGACTATGTATGCGATGTTGCTCATTGGCCAAGAGAGAGTATAGATAATAAACCAGAGAATCAATGCATTGCCTATAGACAGGGATTAAGGCATCATTTTATAGAAGTGGATCCTGACTGTAATTTTATTAGGAAGCATTAAGATGGCTATTCATCTATTTATACATGGACTAGTACAAGGAGTTGGATATAGGTATTATGTGAAAAGAATTGCAGAGAGATATGGGTTAAAGGGATATGTGAGAAACCTTGGCTTAAACACTGTGGAAGTCTGGTTAGAGCCAGATCCTGATAGAGAGATCTTAATGGAGATTAGGAAGGGTCCACTCCTAGCAAGGGTTGAAAGAGTGGAAGAAAAGAAGGAAAAAGATAAAGGCTTAAGAGATTTCAAGATTCTTGAAAGTGTAAGATGGGAAAAATAATCTTTCTAGAAAAAGCAGAGCCTAGTAGTAAGATAAGAAGAATCCTACATCCATGGGTAGAGGAATGGTTCTTCTCTAGATACAAGGATTTCTCTCCTCCACAAAAATATGCGATTCCCTTTATTCATAGGCATGAAAATATATTAATCACTAGTCCTACTGGTAGTGGTAAAACTCTCTCAGCATTCCTTGCTATTATTAATGAGCTAGTAATCAGAGCGATAAACAATCAACTAGGAGATTATGTATATTGTATATATGTCAGCCCATTAAAAGCATTGGCGAATGATATAAAGAGAAACCTAGAAGAACCACTAGAAGGAATAAAAGAAATAGCGAAAAAGAATGGGGTAAAACTAGAGATAAGGACAGCTATACGCACAGGTGACACTACTAGTTCTGAGAGGCAAAAAATGCTTAGAAAACCCCCACACATATTAATCACTACTCCTGAGAGTCTTGCAATAATGCTTACCTCTCCAAGATTTAAGGAAAAGCTGAAAAGCGTGGAATGGGTGATAGTTGATGAGATACACGCATTAGCCTCAAGCAAGAGGGGAACTCATCTAGCTTTGAGTCTTGAAAGGCTTGAAAGATTATTAGGCTCTAATGCAAAAGGAGGGTTTACAAGGATAGGATTAAGTGCAACCATTGCTCCACTAGGAGAAGTAGCTAAGTTCCTTGTTGGGTTTGAGGACCCAGAAAAGGATATTCCTAGGAATTGCTATATAGTGGATGTTAATTACTTAAAGAAGTTAGACCTCAAAGTATTAACCCCTACAGATGATCTAATCAACATTGAACCAGAAGAACTACATAGGAGAATGTATGACCTTATACATAGATTGATACAAGACCATAGGACAACACTAATATTTACTAATACTCGTAGCGGAACAGAGAGAGTTGTACACTATCTAAAAGAATGGTATCCTAAAAGCTATTCATGCCTAGATGATGAATCAGATCTACCAGTAATCGGTGCTCATCATGGAAGCATGGGTAGAGATCTAAGACTAATGACAGAGGAAGCATTAAAGAAAGGAAAATTAAAAGCAGTGGTTAGTAGTACGAGCCTAGAGCTGGGAATAGATATTGGATACATAGACTTAGTGATCCTGCTTGGGAGTCCTAAGAGTATTTCTAGAGCCCTACAGAGAATTGGGAGGAGTGGACATCAACTACATGAAACAAGTAAGGGGAGAATAGTAGTAATGGATATAGACGACTTAGTGGAATGCTCAGTATTATTGAGATCAGCAATGAATAGGCTTATAGATCCAGTGCATATCCCTAAAAATGCTCTAGATGTGTTGGCACAACAAATAGTTGGAATAGCCATGACTGAAAACATTGGTATAGATGAACTATATAGTGTTGTGAGGAGGGCTTATCCATTCAAGGATCTAGAGAAAAAGTATTATATGAAGGTATTAGATTATCTGGCTGGGAATTATAAGGGATTAGAAGAAAAAAATGTATATGCAAAGATATGGATAGACAAGGAAAAAGGCATGATTTCTAGGCGTGGAAAGATGACAAGAGTGATATATATGACTAATGTTGGTACGATTCCAGATGAGAGCTATGTAAGAGTTGTGCTAAATGGAAGAATTATTGGCAAGCTTGATGAATCATTCTTTGAGCGTTTACAAAAAGGAGATGTATTTGTATTAGGAGGGCAGAAATATGAATTCCTTTATAGTAGGGGAATGACTGCTTATGTAAGGGCTAGCATTGATAGGCCTCCAACCATTCCAGCATGGTTTTCAGAGATGTTACCATTAAGCTATGAATTAGCTAGAGAGATACAAAGGTTTAGAAGAATAGTAGAGGAATACCTAGAAGCAGGGAGTAGTAAAGAAGAGATAATAAGATTCATAAAGGATTATCTATATGTAGATAAGAATGGGGCTCGACAGATCTATGATTATCTATATAGACAGTATAGATATGCAAGGATTAGTCATGATAAAAGATTAGTAATAGAACACTTTTATGATGGCAAGAGGTATTATACAATCTTTCATAGTCTTGTGGGAAGGAGAACCAATGATGCTCTCAGCCGGATTGCAGCATTCTTTGCTGGTAGGATTATTGGAAAAGACCTAGAGATAGGGATTAGTGATAATGGATTCTATCTTGCCTCTAGTAAAAGGATCAATGCTTCTCGTATAATCGAGGCTATG
>JAGGZC010000035.1 GCA_021162185.1 Candidatus Woesearchaeota archaeon
CCATCTTGGATTAATGAATAATTAATGATTTGTATTGGGAATCCATAATTATTTCTTAGATAGAGGCTTATGCTATCACTCTTTACCTCATAATCTATGCATTCTAATTGAGGACCAAAACTACAATAGTCACTCATATATCTGCTAGCATCGAACAATCCATAGTATGTTAATACTCCTATGCTTATCACGATTATTGCTATTGCCCATCCATATGTTACTAAGAATTCTAGTGCTGATTGTGCTCTACGCATATTCCTATATCCTCTTTCCTTGTTTTTATTTTTTATCATAATCCAAGACCCCCGAATATTGACCCTAGAAGGCTTAATAGCAATAGATATGTTAACAGGCTTATCGAGATAAAGAAGGGTATATACTTTAAACCATCTTTTATTGTTCCCTTTTGTATAACTGATATTATGAGCGATGATATAAGTGCTACGATGATAATAGATAAAATTGAGAATCCTTTATATGCCTCTACATCTACTCCAGTGGTGCTAATCTTAAAGAAGCCTGTTACAGGGGTTCCATGTGTTATTGTTGATGCTACGCTTCTTGAAACTTTGGATATAATACTTATTAGTTGATAGGATAACGCGAACAATGTTGGAGCTATAAACATTACTATCAGTGATATAAATATTGTATAACTAATAGTGGATGCGACCATTTCTTCTCTCATTTCTTTTGTGGATCTAAGGTTCCCCACTATTTTTTCAAGAATAGACGCTATCTCCCCCCCAGTAGCTAGTTCTCCTATAAATATTTCAAATGTGCGCATGAGTAAGGGGCTTTTATATTTTTCTGCAAAGCTTTTCAATGCTCTAGCAATATCTTCTCCTGTCATTACTCTCTTTGCCACTATTCCCATTTCTTCTCCTAATACCTTGAACTCTGGTCTTATACTATTCCACATTGCTTGTTCAAGAGTCATTCCTCCTTTTAGATTTGCAGCTACTAATTCTAGATAGTCTGGTAGATATCTCTCAATTGTCTTTATCCTGTTATAGATCTTGAAATCAGTTATCACGTATTCTCCTAGTCCTAGTAGGAATATTAGTAGTAGATGGGTAATAATCCATCCACTGATTGTGCCTATTAATAATCTTACACTATTAGTCCTTACAGATGGATAGATGAGTAATAGGTATATTATGAGTGTGATAATAGTTGAGATATAGAAGTATGCTCCAAATCTCTCATAGGGTGGCTCTTCTTTCCCAAGTTTTGCATAATATTTATACATCTTTTCCCTTATTCCTTTTGGGATTATTGCTTTTCCAACTACTCTCAATGTCTTTGCCATTTTATACCTCTACATTTGGCCTTATGGATCTAAATATTGATATAAAGATTAGTTGAACTATGATTATGAATAATAGCATTATTGCGAAGAAGCTCGTTGATATCTCTAATCCTACGAGTGTTCCGATCACGCTTGCAAGACTTAATCCAAGACTAGGGATAACTATTCCGAACAAGAGGTACATTAGTGTTATTGAGCTCAGTTTTTTTCCATATTTCTTTATCTCTAGTAATTGTTCATTCTCTATTTCTTCTATTGTTGCCTCTAGGAACTTTGTAACATCTATCCCCACTCTTAGTGCATTGTTTATCTGGAATAATATCTTTCTAAGCTTTTCTGATGGACTATACATTATTGCTCTTTGTAGGGCTTCCTCTACAGAGCTTCCCAGTTCTATTTCTTTTACTATCTCTCTAAAGTATTTTGCCCCGCTCCCATAGCTCTTTGATGCATCGATGATTGTGTTTAATAATGGTCTACCAGCTGAGAGCTTTATTAGTAGAAACCTACCAGAATATATTATCTCTCTATCAATCTCTCTTCCAAGCTTGTTTATTCTTGCATCTATTCTATGGATTACTAATCGAAACATGAGCATATATGATATTATAAATATCACTGTCAATGCATATATACTAATATTTCCTCTTGTGAAAAGATAGCATGCTATAACTATTGCAAGAGAAAAAATGATAGATGTGAATATTGTTTCTTTTACATATTCATCTGGACTTTTGTCTATCCTTGCTTGTTTTAGCTTGGTCTTTATCTCCGGGTGCTTTCTTACATATTCTTTTACAAGAATCATTTATTCCAGCCTCAATGTGCCAGTATAATATTTTGATATTAATAGTCCGATCTTGTGTACGTCTTCTATGCGTTTCTTAACCATGTATCTTAGTATTCTTTCTTTTTCTTTTAGGTCTGCTTCTATTTCATCATCACTTATACCAGTATAGAGTTTTAGTTTTTTCTTCATATATATTGATGGATTCACTTCTTCTAGTACATCTTTCTGGAAGTTGTGTTGCATTAATATTCTTGGGTCTCCACTAGGGGTTATTTCTGCTATCTGGAATGTTCTTCTCTTTCCTGTTCTCCTGTTTCTATTTTGTACTAGGATTAATGAGACTGCTGATATCATTGGTTTTGGTATTCCTATGGGGGGATTTGTTAGTCTTATCACTGTTTCTTCAGCGTCATTTGCATGTAGTGTTGCATATACACTGTGTCCTGTATGCATTGCTTCTAGTAATACTTCTGCTTCTTCTTTTCGTCTAATCTCCCCAACGATAATGCGATCTGGGCGCATTCTTAGAGAGTTTACTAGTAAGTCTAGCATTGTTACTCCTCCTTTTCCTTCTGGGTTTGGTAGTCTTGTCTCTAGTGGCACCCAGTGGAGATTAGCTGGTAATGTTAATTCACGCGTATCTTCTATACTTATTATTCTCTGGTTTGCTGGTAGAAAGTTTGCTAATACATTTAGCATACTTGTCTTTCCACTTCCAGTGCCTCCTGTTACTAATATTGATAGCTCGTTTTGAACTGCTAGCCATAGGAGTGCTGCTGCTTCATAGTCTATTGTTCCAATTCTTATGAACTTTGTAATAGTCCATGGCTCTGTTGCAAATTTTCTTATTGTTATAGTGTTTCCCTTTGTGCTTATTGGTTTCAGTGTTGCGTTTACTCTATCACCTGTGGGTAGGTGTGCATCCATTAATGGGTTTAACTGTGTGATATCCTTTCCAACTCTTCTACCAATCATTATTGCATAGTGTCTAATCCTTTCTTCTGTAACTACTTTTAGATTTGTTTCTAGCCACCCATAATATCTATGATAAACCCATATTGGTTCCTTTGAGTTATTGATAACTATCTCTTCTAGATATGGATCATTTAGCAATATATCGATTCTCCCGAGCCCCAAGCTTTCTTCTATTAGATAATTCACAAGCATTTTATGTGTCTCTGAATCTATGCCCGGGAAATATTTGTACACAAGGCTTTCTATCTCTTTTTTGAATTTCTTCTTTAGGTCTTGTTCAGAATCAACTATATCAAGATTTGATAAATCCACTTTTGAGATAAATTCTTGCCTGATCTTTTCAAGGATTATTTTTGTGGCATCTGAGAGGTTTAATATCTCTACTTTATACTCTGGTACTGGTCTTTCTTCACTTGTAACTATTTCTACCCCTACGAGTATATCTCTCACTTTTACAGTATACTTATCAAGGATTTTTTCTTCACCCATTTTTTATTTTTTCCATTACTTCTCCTAGCCTTATCCTTGCTCTAAGATTATATGGGTCTAATCTTAATATCTTTTCAAAAAACTTCTTTGCTTCTTCATATTCTTTCTTTTTCATTAATTCTAATCCCCTCCAATAAAGCTTGTCTATATTATTGGTCTCTAATTCTTTCTCTATCTCTATGCCTTCCTTTTTTTCTTCTATTTTCTTTTTTATTTCTTCTTTTATACCTTTTCTTTTTTCACTTAGTTTTCTTTCTTCTTGTTCTTCTCCGTATAGTTTCTTTCTTTTTTTTCTTTTCTTTTCTGCTTCTATCCTTCTTATCTCTTGTTCTTGTTCTCCCCTCTTTATTTTTTCATTTATCCCCGCAGCTATTACTAATGCATTGTCTCTTTCTTTTCCTGTCATTGATTCAATATACTTATTCATCTCTTCTAATACTTTTCTTGCTTCTTCTAGCTTTCCTTGCCTTATCCTTAGTAATGCTTCTTGTGCCATTTCTTCTATCTTTTCTATCCCAACAAGTTGAGCCATACTCTTTGTAGGTTCTTCTTTAACCTCTTCTATCATGATTTTTTCTCCTAGTCCTTTTCTTAGTGTTTCTGATAGCTTCTTTTCTACTATCCCTTCTTTTTCCACTTTTTCAAGTATGTCTATTATACTTTCTTCTTTTTCTTTCTCTTTGTAGTAATCATAAATCTTTTCGTATATTCTCTTCAAAATTTCTTTTGCCATTTCTTTCTTTCTACTATCTGAAGGAGACTTATTGTAAATGTCTAATAATTCCTTCATGTTTTTTCTTGCTTTTTCTAGTTCCCCATTCTTTATTGCTTCTATAACCTCTTTTTCATAATCCTTCTTGAATGCTAGTATAGCGTATTCTTCTTCTCTTATGTCTTCTTTTTTTGGTTGTTCTGATAGTTTTTCATCTAGGAATCTTTGAATATCTATTTCCAAATATTTTGATAGCTCCATTTTTATTCACTTAACACTTTTGCTTTATATTCTGCCCATAATGTATCAATATTTTGGAATCCCCTCCTCCTTGCTTCTCTGTAAAAATATTCTTTTTTTTCTTCTAGCACGTTTAATAGATGAATCTTCCATAATTCTGGTATTTTTTCTATTGGTACATCTTTATCTATTGCTTCTGCTCTGAATTCTTTCTTAAACTTCTCTATACTTGGCTCTTCTTCTTCCTCTATGTTCTCCTCGAGTTCTTCTATTTCTTCTGGTGATTTATTTAGATAAATATAGGGAGTTGTGAATTTATACTCTATACCTATTAATCCTTCCTCTGCTAGAAAATCAACCCATTTTTGCAGGGTTTTCAAGGGTACATTTATCTCTTTTGCTGCTTTACTCATTTCTATCTTTTCAACCCTCTTTAAGAGTTCGATTAATTGATCCACACCCGTCTTTATGGTTTTCTCGGCCATGTTTACTACTCCTCTTTCTCTCTATATAAATTTTCTTCTTTATTTCATAGTAGTTATTATGGCTTTATTCTAGCTTACAGGCTGTGCCTTATCTGCATCTATTCCTAAGTATATACTCACACTATCACCATCAAGCCTAAAAGTTTCATCTACATCTTCTATTGTGTAGAGATCTGTGAGATTATATTCTATTCCAAAGATATACATATAGTCTATATAACTTCTGTTTTCAGCAGGGGTATTGGGTGGGAAATCAAGTAATGATTCATTCATAAAGGATTCTATTCCATATGTACTATTACTTGAATCATTATAAAATCTCTGTAAGAAACTAGGAGCCCTAGTTGTTGCTCTATACCAATGATTGTTTCTAAACTCTAAGAACTTTGTGTAATTCCCACTATTCTCTAGGAAGCTATATTTTGATTTCTTTATAGTAATTATTGGCGTGGAGCTTATTGATGATCCTTGTATCTCTTTTATATACTCTGTGTATAATGGATCTATCAATCCTTCTATTGGTGATTCAATTATTCTTTGCTCACTATGATTCCAACTAGCAATACTTGATTCTAGTATTAATGTAATGTTTATATATGTACCCACATACCATGTATCGTTTTGTCCTGTAAAGTATATATCATTCACCACGTAATCCACATTTATTGATTGTTCTTTTAATGCATTCTTTATACTTTCTAGCCATTTATAGATACTCTTGTTTATCTTTTCTGTGAGATTCTTTTTAACTTCTTCCTCGTTGTCTAGGAAGCTTTCTTTTTCTACTATTTCTATGGATAGATTGTTTAATGCTTCTCTTGTACTAGTAATTACTGCTAGTTCTACATATCTCTCGTAGTCATCATATATCTTGTTGAGTCTCAATACTTTTATGGACTCAATCTTTGATTCAAGATAATAGTCTTTATAGCTCATGCCTAGGAATATGCTTATAATGAATATTGCTACTATAAACATTGTTATGGTAAATAATACTGATTTTCTCATTTTATTCCTACCTCTATGCTTAATATATATGCTTCTACTAGTTGTGTTCCGTTCATAACGAATACTATCTTTTTGCTAGTGGCTAGGATTGAGGAATCATTAATACTATATGGTTCTCTTAATAGTAGAACATCCATATTATTTTCATCTCCAATTGTTACTCTATAAGCATATTCAGGGCTAATAATTGGTGTTGATATCTCTTCTAGAAATGTCTTTGCTAATGTGAGACAATCACTACATCCATGAAGGCTTTTCCAATAGAGCTCTCCTATTGCTTCGCTTAGATATAGATCTATACTTGAAATATTCTCTTCTATTGTTTCTTGTTGTTCTAGGGGGAGGTCTCTTACCCTTGTCTTTGAGAGGTATTCTAGAAAATTATCTGCTAGCATATATGCATTAAGGGTTCTAGACTTTTGGGGTAATGGTCTATATATGGCTGTGGCTATGATTACTAGTAATGCTAATGCAACTAGGGCGTCTATTACAAAGAAATAGCCTTTTCTTGCCCTCACCATGTATATCTGTTTATCATTTTTATTTATAAATCTATTGAATAATCCATATTCTCTGTGATAAAAGTGATAAAATAGGCTTGAGATCTTTGCTCTCTTAATTTTACTGATCGAGTACTGCTTTTATGTGAGGGTTATCCTGGCTTTACACGGACCCGCGGGGATTCGAACCCCGGATCTTCGGCTTAGGAGGCCGACGCCTTATCCAGGCTAGGCTACGGGTCCTTTTTATTGGTGGATTGGTATTTATTTATAATTATTTTCCCAATTATTTTCTATATGGAAAATTTTTATTTGTTTTCTATAACCATCCAAAAAAATTTATAAATAAACCCTTGCCACTCCTAGACATGCCTGCTGGTAGATATAAATCAAGGAGTAAGAGAAGAATAGCAAAGAAACTTCCAGGTGGGAGAACAAAAATTGTTTATAAAGAAGCACTACCTGGAAGAGCTAGATGCGGAATATGTGGTAAACCATTACACGGAGTGCCAAGATATAATACTCATAAGAAGACTCCTAAATCAATGCACCGCCCAGAAAGGCCTTACGGTGGTAATCTCTGCCCTGAATGTATGAGAAAGATTATGAGAGAAAAAGCATTGAGCATGATAGAGGGATAAAATGTTCAGGATAGGAGATGTGTGTCTAAAAATTGCTGGTAGGGACGCTGGATTGGTAGGAGTGGTTGTTAAAATAGAAGAGAATGGATACTTGTTGCTTGATGGACAAGTTAGGAGAAGAGCTGTAAATCCTATCCATGTAGAGCCCATAGGGAGGAATGTTAAGATCAAGGAGAACGCAACTCATGAAGAAGTGGTTGAGGCATTGAAAAAGCTTGGTATAGAGGTAAAACCAAGAGGAGAGCCTAAACAGCATGGTCCTAGACCTAGAAAGCAGAGAAAGATTAGTAAAAAGAAAGAGGAAAAAGAGAGAGAAAAGAAGAAGGTAGTAGAAAAACAAGAAAAAGAGGAACAGAAAACAACAGAGAAGCAAGAGGAAAAAGAAGGCTAAATAATCTTTTCTAGGTCTATTTCTATAAAGCTTATAGGCATTTCCAACCCATAGTATTCTATGATCTCTGGGTGTAGTTCTCCTATTATTCCTATGTCTTTTCCATTGAGAATGATTCTCGCTGCTCTACCATTGATAAACCTCTTATCTTTTAATGGTTTATATTCCGCTTTCTTTCCTAATATTCCTAGCATTGTCTCAACTATTATCTTTGCTCTTGAGAAGTCCTCATTACTCCCAGCTATTCCTATACCAAGCATTAATGGTTCTGCTATATTATTCTCAATCCACTCATCTTTCATTGGTCCATCATATTCCTCTTTTCTGATGAATACTTCTCCAATCTCGAAGATACGCTGAGGGTATTCTTCATGCATCCATCTCTTCAATGTGTTTAGTATTGAGGCTAATAAGCTTGGTCTAAGAGTATTATAATTACTATTCTTTGCATTAATTATTCTTATTGGTCTCTTTTTACTAGTTCTCAATGCTTCTTCTCTATTTATCAATGAATAATTCTTTACTTCTAATAAGCCCATCCCTATGCATATATCACTAATCATCTCAATAATCCTATGTTTATTATCCATGGCTCCAATAGTAGCAAGTTCTGGGAGTTCTCCCTCAATATTAGAATATCCATAACTAATAGCTATTTCTTCGGCTATATCAGCATGACTAAAAATATCTATTCTATATGGAGGAATGTATGCAATCTTATTCCTATAAATTATACCCATCCTCTCCAATAATCTCACTGCTTCTCTCTCGCTGATACCTACTCCAACAAGCTTCTTTACCTCTCTTAGATCTATGACTAATTTCTCCATTGTTAGATCTGGACTCTTATACTTCTTTTTCCCTTTCAGCGCTGAATAGGGATAATTCATTTCTACTTCATATAGAATCCCACCCATATCTATTAGACTTGTAACAATTATTGATAACACCTTGTTTAGGAATTCTGGATCGAATCCTGATACTTCTATGAATACATCTCTAGTTTCTTCTGTTATTTTCCCAGTGTCTTCACTGTTAATTATTGGTGGCATTGATAATATATTATTCTTTGCGTCTATGAATATTGGGTACTTATTTTTTCCCTCTAGAAGTCCAGCATATTCCTGTCCTGTTGGATGCATTTCAAGGATTTCTATTCCATTCATTTCTTTATTTATTCCTAGTGGTTTAAATCTTATCTTTTCTGGTTTTAATGCTTTATAAGTTATAGGCCATTTAATCTTCTCCATTGGATATATACCTATAGCTGCTTTTCTTCTATTCCTACAAAGGGTTTGGTGTAACTTTTCTTGTAGTATTATTATATCTCTTATATCCTCATTGCTTAATCTTAATCCTTTTACAACTGCACAAGCAGTGAATGGTCTAACATTTCTTACTGATTCATCTATAATTATCCTATAATTACTCTTTCTTGCTCTATATGTTTTTGGTTTATCTGTTCCTAGGAATAATCTTAACGCTCTAGCTATTCCATGCTTACTTAGCAGGTCTGGTCTGTTTGGGAATACTTCTATTATGAATATCTCTTCCCCCTCTCTTATTTCTAGTTCTACATCTACTCCTAATTCATTTAGCTTGTCTAATATCTCTTTCTTTGAGTATTTCTTCTTGCTATTCTTGTTGATCATTCCTACTAGTTCCGCAGAGTTTATTTCTATTATTGCCATTTTATCTCTCTATACATTGCTTCTCCTAATTCTGGTTCATATATCTTTCTAATATCTCTTATCCCTTCCTTTAGCATTATTATCCTTTCTAGTCCTAATCCCCATGCAAGCACTGGGATGGGCTTGCCTAGTAATGGCTTAGTTACTTCTGGTCTTAATATCCCACTCCCTCCTAGTTCTATCCATTGATCTTTCTCTTTTACATAGACATAAACCTCGGCGCTTGGCTCTGTGAATGGGAAGAATGATGGTTTCACTTTTATCTTATCATATCCTAATTTTTTATATATCTCTTTTAGATATCCTATTAAGTGTTTTAAGCTTAGGTTTTCTCCTACTACTATTCCTTCTATCTGATGTAAATCAAACAAGTGTTTCCAGTCTAGGGATTCGTTTCTATATACTCTTCCTATTGCAAAGAATTTTCTTGGGAGAGTTGACAAATCCAGCTTGTTCAATGTTCTTGCGCTTAGAACAGTGGTATGTGTTCTTGGTAGTAATCTTCTTGATTTATCCTTGTCTAGAGGGATTCCCCAACCCTTTCCCTTTCCTAATCCTTTTCTGTGCATCTTGTCAACCTTTTTGAATATTGCTTCATCTATATTACTTGTATACATGTCTAGATAGAATGTGTCTTGCATTTCTCTAGCTGGATGGTCTTGTGGAACAAAGAGTGCATCGAAATTCCAGAATTCTGGGTTTATGATTGGTCCCTGCATTTCTTCAAATCCTAGGCTTAAAAGTATCTCTCTTATCTTTCTAATAAACACTCTGAGCAAGTGGTGTCTTCCAACTCTAGCCTTTTTCACAGGACTATGAATCTCGTATGGTCTAAACTCTTTATTCCTCCATGTCCCATATCTAAGCATTTCTGGTGTGAGTTTTTCTTCATATTCCTTATTGAACTCTTCTGTTTCTACTATTCTCTTAGCTTTCTTGTTGCCAAGATAATAGTATTCTTTTCTCGTTTCTAACTCTATGATTTTTCTTTTCTCAAGGTTTTTATATGCGAGAAGATCTAGATCCTTTATTTTTTCTAGTTCTATTGGTAGTTTCTCGATGAATTCTTGTTCAATGATCCTTATTTCTTCAGGATTTCTTATTATTTTAACCTTCTTTATTCCTCCTTCCTCTATAATCTCTATGGCTGCTTTTCTTTTTAATGCTCCTATTGCTGGTGTTGCTTCTCTTCCAAAAAGCTTGTTTATCTCTTTTATGCTTAATGGTTTTTCTTTTAGCAGTTCTAGAAGTCTTTTTTCTGGTAATCCAATCTTTCTATATTCCTGATTCTCTTTTTTGAGCTTAACTATTGTTGTTTCTTTTATCTTTTTCTCTACTAGCCCCTTTGCATATAATCTTTCTAGTGCGCTTCTAGCTTGATCAATGCTTAGTCCTGTTTCTTTTGATATTTCTTCAATGCTCTTTGCCTTGTCTAATATTCTCAATAATGCCTTCTTCTCGTTTCTTGAGAGTGAAATATTACTCATATTAGAATAAGATGATAAAAAGAATTTAAAAATTTATCCTTACTTTTTCTTTTTACTGGTCTTTGTCTTTGCAGTCCTAGTTGTCTTTATTACTGGCTTCATCTCTTTCCATGCAAGTTCGAACAAGTTTTCTAGTGCTGATGCGAATAGCTTTGTGTTAACCCATATACCTATATCATAAGTTGGATGCACTTCTTGGTCGTCCATTACCATAAATATTAGTTGCTCTCCATCTACTAATATGAATCTTGCTTTTATATTTGTATGTCTCACTTCTGCTATTCCTTCAAGCTCTTTTGCTGCTTTCTCTGTTTCCTTTGTCATTGGTGCAGCAATCCTTATCTTTACTCCTCTCTTTTTTAGTTCTTCAAACACTGGTTTAAATCCTTCTACTTTTCTCAAAAAGCCCTGAGAAGTAGTCATTATTGTAACAGTTTTCTCTGCTTCTCTTAGGACGAGTTCTATATGATTATATAAGTTGTGTCTTCCTCTTAAATGTCCTGCTAGTTCTGTGGGGTCTACTAGTTCTATTCCCTGACTATGTAGTGTTTTTAGTTCTTCTAGGATCTCTGTTTCTTTGAGTTTGTCTAATGCTTTCACCCTTTCCTCTGCTTCTTTCTTCATATTCTTCTTTACTCTTTCTATTACCTCTTCTGGAGAGATAGCTATGTATTTTATTGGTTTTCCTATCTTGCTTACGATGAATCCTTTCTTTTCTAGGCTTTCGAGAATATCATATGCCCTGCTCCTTGGAACATTTGCAATATCGCTGAGCTCTCCAGCAGTGCTTACTCCTCTACTAAGCAGGGCTGTCCAAATCTTTACCTCGTATAGGTTTAAACCAAAATATCTTCTTAATTGGCTTAGAAGCTCCTCACTAACGATCATTGTATCATCCCCCTTTTAGGCCCCCACCCCTTTTAAGGCCTTATCATGATGTGCCACTGCTCAGGTGGCAATTTTATAATAGTTTTCATATACAAATATTTAAATTTTTCCCTTTTTAATAGCTACAATCATTCACTATTGATAGAAAACTACTCATATTTCCTTTTCTCTAGGAGTATCGCAACATTTTTATTTATAACTCATAACCACATATTTATGAAACATCCCTGGAGAGTATTATTATTGATCATTGGATTCTTTGTTTTTTCACAGTTATTCTCACTGGCTTTATTTCTATTAGATATACACCAAGAGACAATAGTAGTGGGTAATGAATCTATAAATATTTCTTATCATCCTGATACAGTCATGGGTTCTAGACCTACTCAGAGGGATCTAGGCGCAATAATATACATAGTTATTGCTCTTTTTATCTCGACTCTTATAGCCCTACTAATACTTAAGATGACCAGACCAGCTCCTTGGAGATTATTCATGTTTCTAGCATTCTTCACTGCTATAAGTATTGCTCTAGGTGTGCTTCTACCAAGGATTATTGCTTTATTATTAGGAGCTATTATTGCATTACTACTTGTAAAGAAACCTATACCAATCATTATTAATCTTGCACACTTATTAGCTATTCCTGGTATAGTAATAGTCTTTGCACCCATGCTTAGCCCTCTCTGGGCTTTATTGTTATTAATAGTTATTAGTATATATGACTACATATCTGTAAATATAACTGGACATATGATTAAACTAGCTAAGAGATCTGCAAAGAAACTAGCAGTAGCACTAGTAGTTCCATATAAAAAAGATGAATGGGTATCAGAGATCAAGAGTATCTCCATTAGTCAAAAGAGGCCTATAGCAATACTTGGAGGAGGAGATCTAGCCTTTCCAGCGTTATTACTAGCAAGCTTTGCAGAGAAAGCGTTTAATGTTCTTGGATCAAGACTATATGCTTTTCTCTATTCCTTACCAATAATGCTTGGCTCTGTCCTTGGACTAGTAGCATTATTAATCCTTGGGAGTAGGAATAAGTTTTATCCTGCTATGCCTCTAATCACTCTTGGTGCAACAATTGGATTAATTATTTCTTTTCTATTACTCTAAGCTTTTTTTCTAGTAATTCTTCTAACTCTTTTGTAGCGTCTCTACCAGAGAAATAGTCAATCCTAACAGCCATGCTTATGACTTCTGCTAATGCTCTAGCAGCTCTTCCCTTCTTCTTTGCCTTTTTTACTATTGGGTGTTGTAATATATATCCATGTTTTGGTGCCCTTGCACCAGTTGTTAAATGTCTGAATAACGCTTTTTCAGCTCCTAGGAGTTGGATAGTTGATGATGGCATCTCTACGAGGTTTTTCATACTACCAGCCTGCGCTAGTAACTTTGATCCAATACTAGGACCGGTTATTGATAAGAAATTTGGGCAATACTCCTTCATCAATAATTCTATTTCTCTATTGATCTCTTCTCCTAGGGAGTATAAATCAATATACTTTCTAGCTGTTTCCCTGATTGTTTTTTCTATGATTTTTATTTTACTAGGAATGAATCCTATTCTATATTCTTCTATTAGTCCATTTATTCCTTTTTCATTTATAATTCTTATAGCATTCTCAAACTCTTCCTTACTAATCTTTGGGTCTATCATTGATATAAACTCTCTGAGTTTTACGCCTATAATGTTTCTTGCTTTCCTTGTCTCTTCTAATGTATTTGAAAGCATGATTATAGCTTTGTCTAATCCAAACTCTTTGTCTATTCTTTGTTTAGAATATTCTATTCCTAACTCTCTCTCCTCTCTTAGGATTTCTTCAAAATTTTTCTTTAGAATTATCTTTTTTTCTCTTACTAATTCCCAGAACCTCTTTCTCTGTTTATCACTACTCATCCTTGCGGAATATTTCTCTTTTAACTCTTCTATGATTCCTATCTCTTTGTTTTCTATTATTCCTAAGATTTTCTGGTTGTCCAACTCTCTTTCTTCTAGTACATGATAGTTATTGTCTAGTACTATTATTCTCTTACCAGCTATAATTATGAATGGCATATGAGTTGTAATATTCAACATTTTAAAAATCTTGTCAATAAAAACTTTTAAAAACATTTGTCTCTTCCATTAATCCATGTCGCTGAGAGATGAGGATAGGATAAAGCTAAGAGCATTTATAAAAAAGCTGGAAAAAGTAAGAGGGAGGCATACAGAACTAGTGAGTGTGTATATCCCTAAGGGTTATAGCTTAAACAAGATTCTAGATCATTTATATCAAGAACAAGGAACAGCTGAGAACATTAAGAGCACTACTACTAGGAAGAATGTTATAGATGCCCTTGAAAGAATGATTCAGCACTTAAAATTGTTCAAAGAAACCCCTCCAAACGGACTAGCAGTTTTTTCTGGTAATATCTCAGAAGTAGAGGGAAGGCCAGACATAGAAGTGTTTAGCATTGAGCCACCAGAACCAATAACTACTAGGATTTATAGGTGCGACAAGCAGTTCGTTCTTGATCCATTAAAAGAAATGTTAAAAGAAGAAGAGTCATATGGATTAGTGGCTGTGGATAAGAGAGAAGCAACTATTGGAGTGCTTAAAGGTAAAACAGTTGTACCTCTAGCTAGATTGAAATCAGCGGTTCCAGGGAAAACTCGTGCTGGAGGACAATGTTTATTTAAGGATACAATGATAATGCTTCCAGATGGGAAAGAAGTATTAATAACAAATCTACAAGTAGGAGAAGAAGTGATGTCAATAGATCTAAACACAAAGAGGAGAAAGAAAGGAATAATAACTGATTATTGGAATGTTCGAAAACAAGAGTATTTGGTTATAAGGATAGGGAAAAGGATTCTTAAATGTAGTAAAGACCACATAATATTTGTATCTCAGAACGGTAAACTTCTAGAGATTCCAGCAGAGAAACTTAGGAAGGGTATGAAAATCATTCTAATACAGAATGGGAGGAGAACAGAAAGAGCGATTGATAGCATTGAGGAAGTACAAGGAGTGGTAGATCTCATAGATATAAGTGTCTCTACTTCTTGCTTCTTCGCGAATGGTATACTTGTACACAACTCTGCTCAGAGATTTGAAAGGGTTAGAGAAGGACTAACAAAAGATTTTTATAGGGAGATAGGAGATAAAATGAAGGAAATATTCTATGATAAGCCAATAAAAGGAATAATTATTGGTGGGCCTGGTCCAACAAAACAAGAATTCCTAGAAAAAGCAGGACTACCAGAGAACCTAAAAGAGAAAATAGTAGCAGTGAAAGATATAAGCTATACAGATGAATTTGGATTACAAGAATTGTTAGAAAAAAGCCAAGACGTGTTGGCAAGAGAAGAGATAGCTGAAGAGAAAAGAATCATGAATAAGTTTTTGTCCTTGCTCTCCAAGAAGCCAGATATGGTGGCATATGGAGAAAAAGAAGTAATAAAACATCTAAAAGCAGGAGCAGTTGAACAACTATTGTTATCAGATACGATTGATGAGGAAGAAATAGAAAAACTAATGGAGATAGCGGAGCAGATGGGGACAAAGCTAAAAGTCATAAGCACTGAGACAAGAGAGGGAGTACAACTCAGAGAACTAGGAGGATATGGAGCAATATTAAGATATAGGATTGAGTAATATATTAAAACCAAAACATTTAAAAAAATCTTTCTTGTTCGATTATCTATGACTGATCTAGACCCAAGCACTGTTCAGGAGCCTGAAAGCCTGGAGGGATTATTCTATTTTACTAATAGGGCTCTTAGCAATGGGGGATATGCAAGGGCTTGGGCATACAAGCTTAAATGTCCCC
>JAGGZC010000064.1 GCA_021162185.1 Candidatus Woesearchaeota archaeon
AATGCTTGGTATAATATACATGAACTGATAGTCTTAAAGACTTGGGATGATAAAAAGTTATATGAGATTACTAGTGGTAGAAGGCTCTTAAGATCAAGAAGGCCTTTTAGAGAGATATACTATATTAAGGATAAGGTTTTCTTGCAGGATAAGAATGGAAGGGTTTTCTATGAAATAAAGAAATAATCCTCCCAATTCTTTTCCATATAGAAAATAATTTTTCTGAATAAAAATATTTATATAGAAGCCTTTGTTCTTATATCAAGAGCAAGAGGGGGTGGAATACTTGAAAATCACGCTAGCAGAACCAAAACTAATAAAGGAACCAATAACAATTATTTCTGACCTAGTAACAGAAGCAAAGTTTAAAGCAGATAAGAATGGATTGCAACTCATAGCAATGGATCCGGCTAATGTGGCAATGGTAATATTCAAGCTTCTAAGTAGTAGCTTCATAGAATTCAAAGTGGATGAAAAAGAAGAAATAGCTCTAAACCTCAACTATCTAAAACAAGTATTAAAAAGAGCTAAAAGCTCGGATAGCATTACACTAGAGACAAGTGAAGGAATGCTAGAAGTAACATTCAAAGGAAGAACAACTAGGAAGTTCTCATTACCATTGATAGATATAGAGGAAGAAGAACAAAAAGTGCCAGATCTCAAGTTTAAAGCAGAAATAGAGACAGAGTCACAGTTATTAAATGATGCAATTGGAGATGTAGACATTATTGGTGAGAGCGTTGCATTCGTAGCAGAAAAGGATAGACTAATTATTAGTAGCACGGGTGATCTGGGAAAAGCAAACATAGAGCTAAAGAGTGATGAATTCACAAAGATCAAAGTAGAGGAACCACAAAAAGCAAAGTATAGTATTGAATATCTAAAAAAGATGATAAAAGCCTCAAAGCTAGTAGACAATGTGGTAATAAAATTCTCAACAGAGTATCCATTACAACTAGAGTATAGATCCACTGATAACCTAGAACTAGTATTTATCCTAGCACCAAGAATTGATAACGATTAAGATTCGAGGAATTCTTTTAGTTTTCTTATAGCTATAGAGCGCATGCTTATCTTGTTTTTCTCTTCAATTGTCATCTCTGCAAATGTTTTATTATAACCCTCTGGCTGAAAGATTCTATCCCAATCAAACCTTTCCTCTCCTCTTGGACTAACTATCCTCCCCTTGACTGAGCCCTCAAAGAAATAGACCTCATTCTTGCTTTTTGCATACCCAATAATTGTTCGTGCCTCTGCTCTATCATCTCCTAGTGCTTCTACAAGCCTTGCTAGTCCATCTACTCCAATGGTTTTTATGAACCATTTTATCAATGGTCCGGGCAAGCCGTTTAGACACTTAAAATATAGAGAAGTATCTTCAATTATGAATTCTCCATCTCTATGCTTTAATGCTTCTAGCAGCTTATACCTAATGATTTCTCTTGGATCAATCTCCTGGATTTCTGGAAGATCTAGGCATAGTTGCTCTATCTCTGGAAGTAGTTTCTTTACTTCTAGGAACTTGTTCTTGTTACCAGTGATAAAGTAGAGAGTCATTGAATAAAAATCCAGTAGGGTGATATAAATATTTTTCTATTCTTTTTTTGCTATTAATGCTGCACCAATCACTCCTGCACTATCTCCAAGCATGTTTCTCCTTATCTCTATATTTATCCCTTTTACTAATAGCTTACTTGCCTTATCTCCCAATTTCTTATCAATATTTGGAATGTTACTCAACCCCCCTCCAAGTACAACTATTTCTGGAGAGATAATATTCACTAGATTCGCTATGCCTATAGCCATATAGTTTATCGCCTCATTCAACACTCTCCTAGCTATCTTTGAATTAGTCTTGACTAATACCTCAACACTACTCACCTTTTTGCTACCTCCAAGAGAATGAAATCTTTTAACTATTGCCCCTCCACCAGCATATGCTTCTAGGCATCCATGTTTACCACAATTACATTTCCTCCCATTAGGCTTAATAACCGTGTGCCCAAATTCTCCAGCACTACCATAGAATCCTTTATAGATCTCCCTATTAATAATTATTCCCGCTCCTATACCCGTACCCCAGATTACTCCTATTACTGGATTATAACCCTTTCCTGCTCCTAGTAATGATTCTGCATAGGCAAAGAGATTTGCATCATTTTCCACTACTATTCCTATGTCTTGCTTCTCTATCCAATTGTATATTTTGTATCCTTCAAAGAAGGGTGTGTTTGGAGAATTATAGATCCTTCTATTTATTATATATCCTGGTATTCCTATTCCCGCTCTATCAACTTTGTATTCCTCTACTGCTAATCTTAGTATTGAGTCTAATAATTCTAGGACTTTTTTCCTAGTCCTAGGGGTTTTGTATCTTTGCCTATCAATAATCCTAAAAGGCTTTAAATCTAATACTATGTATTCTATCTTTGAACCGCCTATATCTATTCCAAGTGTTCTCATTTCTTTTTCCTAGGCTTTTTCTTTATATCTCTTAATGCTATCTCTCTGATAAGCCTAGTTGTATTTGTCTCTAATTGTTCTATCCTTGCGATTAGATAGAAATCTACTACTAGTAATAGGAACACTAAGAGATATACTACTAGGTCTGCTCCTCTACCTATGCCTAATAGTCTCGCAATATCAAATGTTATTCCTGGTATTAATACTACTATTAATAGCAAGACCCATATCGCTAGCCAGAGTATCCCTTCTTCTGGTGATATCTTTCTCTTAGAGATATATACTAATGTTCCTATGATTACTACTAGTAATCCTATTAGTCCTAATATCTGTATTGGTAGCATTTTTTCACCTCCTTATATACCTATCCTTCTAAGCAATAGTCTTGATATTATTCTTAATCCACTAATAAATCCTTGTCTCTGATGGGGATACCTAATATTTATCGGTACTTCTATTATTCTAAGCTTTTTTCTCTTTGCCTCTGCTATTATCTCAGAGCTCACAGACATTCTATTAGTCCTTATCGTGATCATCGAGGCTGCTCTCCTTGTGAATCCTCTTAGCCCTGATTGTGTATCAGTACTCCACTTCCCAAACAATAGAAATGTTATAATATTTAATCCAAGATTTCCAATCCTATATTTCAATGGAACATTTCTCCTTGACTCCTTCTTCTTGAATCTTGAACCAATCACTATGTCTGCCTTATTGTCTATCAATGGCTCAACTATTTTCTCAACATCCTCTGGGAAGTGTTGATTATCAGCATCAAACGTTACAATGTATTCTGCTCCAAGGAGTAATGCAGCATTTATACCAGTTCTTAGTGCTGCTCCTAGACCCCGATTAATCACATGTCTAAGAACTATTACTCCTTGTTTCCTTGCAATCTCTCCAGTCTTATCAGTTGAACCATCATCAATCACTATTATGTTTCTCCAGCCATGCTTCTTTAAGCCTTTTATAACTACTCCAATGGTTTTCTCCTCATTGAACGCTGGTACAACTATCCATGTCTTACTCCTTGCTCTCATCTTCAAATATTATGGATGCATATGCAACAAAGTTCTTTTTATCCCCAGTGATCTCTGCCGAGGTATAATATTGCTCTATCTTCACCCTTGCCTTAGAGATAAGCATTAATCCAAGAGCAATTGCATAGGCCCCACAAATAGTTGCACCTGTCTCATCTATAAAGTTTAGAAATCCTTCTACATCGAGGTTTTCAATATAGCTCAAGGCTTTCCCATCCTGTTCATATACCTGTTTTAATGGATCAATACTAAAAGGTACATATCTATAAATCCTCCCATAATGAGTAAAGTCGCTACTAATAACAATGCTTACCTCCCTATTCAAGTCGAGTATTGCTTCCTTTATGTCCAGTGCTACCTGTTTCAAGTCTATATCACTGCTCACTAATATTGGTAGAATCCTCACTTTTTCCATTGATGGCTTATTTATGAACTGTAACCATGGGAGTTGTACCTCTATTGCATGCTCCTGTAAGTGTATCTCATTATTTATCTCTATGTTTCCCTTGCTAGCAATAGTTCTTGCTAGTTCTTGATCAACCCTTACATATCCTAGGGGCGTCTCAAATGTCTCCATCCCTATGCCTGATTTCAAAGAGTAATGATTCGGAGCGAGAATAATATATGTGTCGGGTCTCTTTGATTCTCCTAGTGCCTTATAACTCCAAGCAGCACATGGACCACTATAAATTATTCCTGCATGAGGAACTAACACGCCTTTTAGAAGCTTGTCTGAACGCTTCCCTGGCAACACTCCTGGACCCTTCTCATGTAGAAACGCTTGCTCTATGGCTTTTTCTAATTCTACCGGGCTTGCTGGATAAAAGCTACCTGCATGTACTGGGGTTCTCATATATACTACTGATAGAAATTCCTCCTTATAAATATTTCTATGGAATAGTAGTATTAATCCTGCCTCTAAGGAGTTATATTAGGAGTGCATTTCTCTCCTCTAAGTCTAACCCTAGATGTTACTAATCCCCATTTAGAGGTATCACTAATATTTATAGTAGAAGGACAATCACAATTAGATCTTCCACTAACAAATTTAATAAATTCTTCTGAAACCCCTACATTGGTCTCTATTTTTATAGTATCCTGGTCAAGCACTGCTTGATAATATAGATCATTATTCCATGCATACATTGAATAATTATAATCAAACAATGCCACCCTGCCAGAGAGGCTTTCTGTATTAGTACTTATCTCTCCTCCTATTAGATTATTAAAGAATTTAAAGAAGTTAAACCAGATCTTCTTAAAGAAACCTAGGAATCCTGAAAAGTCTTTTTTAGGCTGTAATTCAACTATCGCTATATTTAATGGCTTATTGTAAAGCAAATTAAGCTCCACTGTTCCATCGCCATAATTGATTTCACCAGTATAATTCACAAAGAATTCCCTATTATTAGGATACAAAGGAGCACTAGTCACGACTTCGTCTAGATCATTTAGATCTGCATCAAGGAATGGATAAAAGCTCTTAATAACATCTGAAATCTTGACTGATGGGTCAGTCAACTCGAACCCTATAAGTACGCGGCTAGTATGATAAGAATCATTATAAACCGCTCCTATACACATCTCTCCAAGAGCATTCTTTACAGAGTCACTAAGCTTGGACAAGTTATAATAAACTAATTGATCCTTATCACTACAAAGCACTAATCCCTTTGATGAATCATTAATCAAGCTATAAATCTTGCTGCCCATCACTTGTGCTCTTGAAAGCTCGTCTAGATCATGCCACAAGCCATCAGGCCCACAATAATAATGAGATTTAATAGTGAAAGGCCCTACTTGCTTATAATGAATCTTAGTATAGAATATATCCAAATTAATAGTTCCCGATACTTCTCCTTCTTGATCTCCTTGTGATTCTTCACTCTCCTCGGTACTAGGAGGAGTTGTCCCTCCTGGTCTTTGAATAGGGGGTAGATCCCTCTCCTCACCTGAACCATAATCACTAGTATCCTCAGTAGCGAAATATACTTCATTGAAATCTAAATTGACATTATTCCTACTAGGAGTTGCTGTGAAATCCCTCATCTGGAGATCCTCATCACTAGCTTCCTGAGTATTTACACACCTCCAATAGCTCCCATTAAAGAACAATAAATCATTCAAAGTATCATCAGTGAATCCTAATGCATCACCAACACGCCAATTATTAGGAACAGGCATGCTAGCAAAGCAACCAGCAAGAGAATCACTATAAAACTCCAAGTCCCAATCATCATTAAACACTTGATCATCACCACAACACCTAGAACCAGTCCACATAAAGGCAGGATTATAAGTACAAGCCTCCACATATGCACCAATAGGCACAAAGTCACTCATAGATGACTCATCTGGATCAAGTTCATCAAGCCAGAAACCACTACTACCGGAACAGATATAGTTTTTATATCCTTCTTCCAGGGAAATTGCTCTAAGATGCTTTAATAATATTTGGTTAAACCTTCCTTCAAATTCTAACTCATTTATAGCTACTGGTGATTGTATTATTTGATTAAGAGGAATTTTAACTAGATGCCATCTTGATTGGGTTGGAATAGCTACAAAGTCGTTTAATTTAAAAGGACCATAGCTATTATCATTAATATCCTTAAGTGTTAGGGTTATCTCTGATAAATTAGTGTCTGCAGCTAATTGTATTTCAAGAGTAGAATTCGGTTTTATAACAAATTTTTCATTATTGTTCAAAATTAAATAGTTACCTGAAAGCTTATAAATATGAGAACTAACCATATCGTTTTCCTTTCTTTCCAATGATCCAAAATCATATGAATAAATACTTGAACCTGGTCCAAATGCTCTTATCTCGAGCTGGTCATGAAATACTGATCTATCAATTTTTAGATAGTCCCCATTATCAAGTGTTGGACAATACATTTGATCACCACAACACTGTACAAACATATCTTGAACACCATTAATCGTCTCTTTATCTATACACATGAATGAGTAGTTAGAATTATAAGCTGAGAGAGAGGATTCACATGAACCAAGACAGCATAATCCATCACTTGCCTCAAAAGAATCCCCTATACATATCTGTCCATCATCACACAGTTCTCCATTATTCTCCTCACAGGTAGATTCCTCATCGACTTCTTCACATGTGCCGCCCACACAGCAGAAGAGTTCATCGGTATCACTAGCAGAGTTAACCCTCATCCCCCCCATACAATATTCATTTCTAGAAGAGTTACATAAATTCCCTCCAAGTTCACTACAAGCAGAGTGTTCTGTTCCTAATAGTAAATCAAAACAATTAACAATATTCAAAGCACTACATTGAAGTGTAGGGATATAAGTATCCCAGTTCCCTTGTTGATTTCCTCCTCCACCCTGGCTAGGCATGCCTTGACATAAGAAACCATAGTTTTCACAAAAGCAATTAATAAACTCTTCATCGCTAGAGGAATCACCACAATAATTACACAATGTATCAATAGTCACAGCGCCATCTTCATCATCTAAACTGTATTTACAATTACGAATATTCTCCTTAATTTCATAATTGCCCCCATCTGGATCAATAAAGTGTAATCGGCAACTACTCAAATCAGGACAACCATATTCCCACCCACCAAAGCCCTTAAAGCTTTCATATCTTTCAACACGCTTTGCTTGTGAATTTGGAAGACTCAGCAATCTGCCAGAAGCATCACAATAAAACCATTCCTGTCCATTAGAAATGAAATCTGTGACTAAGTTATTATTTATATCATAGAAGAGTGAAACAATTGTTCCTTGATCAATCATATCTGCTGAGATCCATTTCCACTCATCTCTATAGTCTTCACTAGCATTGAAAGTACAGAGATATCCATCAATAGAAGAACCATAATCTCCTTGTTCTATTCTCCATATGCATCCATCATAAGACTCACAACTAGATTGATCATTAATCCCAAAACAGAATGTTGAAGGCATACATTTATCTTGTAGAGGCCAGGGAT
>JAGGZC010000020.1 GCA_021162185.1 Candidatus Woesearchaeota archaeon
CCTAGCGGTAGCGATTCTTTCACTAGGCCATCTTCCAGGTAGCAAAATCTCTGCTACTATTTCTTCATTTTTATTAAACACCCTTGGGGTCTTTCCATCTCTATGGATGTTAAATTCTTCTTTAAAGTCTAGCCATAACTTTTCTTGCATTTCTTCTTCTAATTGTCTTAATAACTGGATAAATCCTGGGAAGGGCATTGGTCTTACTGGTTTTTTTCCATGCCTATAAACCATATAGTTTTGTGGTGCGATTCTTGGATACTTCTTTCTAGGGATATTTTCTTGTACCCATTTAATAATGCTTCTTAATTCATCATAATTATATCCTGGGACAAGTATGGGTGCAATGGTTATATTTGTCTTTTTAGCTGCATACTTAATGTTTTCTAGGAATTCTTTTAGATTAAACTCTTTTCCATATAATTTTTTTACTTTTTCTTGTTCTAATGTGTTTAGAACAATGTTTATTCTTTCAACCCCTGCATCTATGAGCATATCTATCTTTTCTTTATTCATTAGGTATCCATGGGTATCAATGCTTACTCTTGCCATCTTGCTTAGTTTTTTTATTAGTTCCTCTAGCCATGGATAGAGGAGTATGTCTCCCTCTCCATCTATATGGGCTTCTACTTCTCCTTCCTTGTACTTTTTTACTATTCTAAACCATTCTATTAATAGATTTTTATCAACTAAGAAGTCTTTCTTTTCTCTTCTCGACTCTGAGACATAGCAATATACACAATCTAACAAGCAACCAGTATTTGGTCTTACTACTATTACATTTGTACCATAATCAATTATCCCATAATGTTCTATTCCTACTAGTGGGCCGTGATCAATATAATATCCTATCCTATTATTAGCATTGTTTTTTATAACTCTGAATCCATTTATCTTTTCATTTGTGAACTCCCAATAGTACATGTAATGCTTGTAGATTCTTTTCATTTAAATATTTAATATTTTTTTCAATATGGAAAAGAATAATAATAAACTTTAAAAATATGAATACCACCACATAGTAATAAAAAATGTTGGGAACTATTGTTAAAACACTTATAACACTGCTCGTAATATCCACAACCCCTCCTAAAGGGTATGTGAGAATAGGTAGAATATACTACTCAAAAAACGAGCAAGAATATCTAGATGCAATAGTAGCCTTTTATTATGGTAAATGGTATATAACAAAAACAAAGAAGGGATATAAAGTGAAGCTAGATTATGGGGGGTATCGGGGGACGGGATTAATGAGAAATGAATATGAATCCATTGCCAAGCCTATACTTGAGTACCTAGATAAAAAAGATGGAAAAAGAGACAGGATTATTAGGAAAGGAGCCCTCACTAAGATGTATCAAGAACTCTTTCAGAGATATTTTAAATAATAATAGTAAAAATTTTTAAATCATGAAGGATTCTATGCATATATGGAGCCTATAGGATTTGATGAGATATTTGATGCTGTAAGAATAGAAAAATCAAGAGAAGCACTACAAGAATTACCAAAGGATTTCTATCAAAGAGTAGCTAGATACATAGAGGACAAGCAGAGATTCCTAGATATAAAGATGAGACAAGTAACAAGTTTTAGTGAAGAAGAAATACAAAAAGAAAAAAGACAACTAGAAAACGTTAAACGCCTAGTAAGAGATCTATACTCGTTAAGAGAGAGAAAGATACTAGCATTAGCAGTATATTATGCTAGGACTGGATCAGAACTCATAGATAAATCAGCAATGCTCCCAGAAGAAATAGAAATCTTTAACGAAGCATCTAACATATTAAAAAAGTATAGAACACAGCTCCTAGAACCAATTCTAAAAGGAAGGATAGAGGAAAAGAAAGAGGAAAAGGAAGAAGAAAAAGAATGGACTGTAAAAATCCTAGAGGAAATACCAAAATTCATAGGACCAGAACAAGCAGTATATGGACCATTCTCTCCTGGAGATATTCTAGACCTACCAATAGATATAGCGAAAATACTTGTGAATAAGGGAAAGGCAATAAGGATAGAGCAAGAGCTAGAGGAAGAATAAAAATTAATTTTATTTTAAATCTGCACTTTTCAGGAATAAGTATGCAATATTAAAAGAGGGAAAGACTAATCGGCGTAATACTTATAAACAGGTTGATATCCCACACATATGGGCCCGTAGCCTAGCCTGGATAAGGCGTCAGGCTTCTAACCTGAAGATCCGGGGTTCGAATCCCCGCGGGCCCGTTTCCAAAATATTTATATATCCAATTGCTTTATCTGAATAATAATTCACATCTTTATATCAAAATGAGTTGGGAGAAGTTAAAGGAATCTATAAGGAAGACTGCAAAATCACTATGGAATTCATTCCCAATACTTCTAGGAGTTATTATCCTAGTGAGCCTTATACATGCCCTGCTTCCAAAAGAAGGATTCTCAGCTCTGTTCAAAGGAGGGATAGTTATACAATCATTAATTGGGAGCATTCTGGGGAGCATATTAGCGGGTAATCCAGTAACAAGCTATGTGCTTGGAGGAGAATTATTAAAGGCTGGTATATCCTTAATACCAATAACAGCATTCATTGTTGCATGGGTAACAGTTGGCATAGTCCAACTACCAGCAGAGGCAATGCTTCTAGGCAAGAGATTTGCTATAAGTAGGAATATTACAGCATTCATATTTTCAATAATAGTAGCCATAATAACAGTATTCCTGGTGGGATTACTATGAGCTCTGAGAAGGGATATGGATCCTGGTACTTCCTTGGAAGCGTGATATTATTATACATAATAGTGATACTTATACATCCAGCATATCTTAATCCATCTCTACAGTTCTTTATAGGAATAATAAAGAGAATCCTCCCAGTATTTATA
>JAGGZC010000014.1 GCA_021162185.1 Candidatus Woesearchaeota archaeon
GCATAGATTATTATTAGCCCTGATAAACCTAAACAGGTTAATAATAAACAACAAGATAAAAGAAAGCTCAGAGATAAGGCATCAAGCAAACATTTGGGAATATGGACTATCAAAGTATTATCTCCGAATCATATTTGAGTTTTCTAATGGAAGAATCCTACTACTAAGATGCTTTCCTATAGGAAAACATGGGGAATATGAAAAATATCTAAATAGAAAGTAAGAAGAAAAAATAACAAGAGTTCTAGCGCTTCTTTTTCACCTTCATAAAGTTCTCAAAGATCTCTACTGGCACTGCGAAAACTATCTTACTGTTTGGATCACTACTTATATCATTCAATGTTTGCAGTGTTCTTAGGTGTAATGCCCCAGGAGAACTTGTAAGAGTCTTAGCAGCCTTGGCTAAATTTTTTGCAGCAATCACATCCCCCTCACTCTTAATGATAACTGCTTTCTTTTCACGCTCAGCTTCTGCTTTCTTTGCCAGTACTCTCTTCATGTTGTCAGGTATCTGTATATCTTTAAGATCTACTACCTCGATCTTTATACCCCATGGATCAGTTGCCTTATCAACGATTTTCTCTATCCTGTTAGCAATCTTTTCCCTATTGGCTAGTAATTCATCTAGATCTACTTCTCCAACAATGTTCCTCATGGTTGTCTGTGCTATCTGTGATACTGCTAGATGATAATCCTCTACTTCTAATACAGCTCTCTCTGGTTCAACTACTCGATAATAAACCACTGCGTTAATCTTTGTAGCTATGTTATCTCTTGTTATTGCTTCTTGATATGGAACATCCACAACTCTTGTGCGTAGATCAATCTTTATCATTTTCTGGATAATTGGAACTATGAATACTAGTCCAGGTCCTTTTAGCCCTGTATATCTCCCAAGAGTGAATACTACTCCCTTCTCGTATTGCTTCACTACTTTTAGACAAGAAGCTACTACTAACAATGCTAGGATTATTATCCACCAAACCATGCTCCCACCCCCAACACAGATGAAAAACCATGCATTGTTTATATATTTTTTGTGTGTTTCATTGATTTACTAATCTTTTCACTCCAAAAACCTGGGAGAGAAGTCTTTACTAAGCCCTCATAGTAATCAGAGATAATGTAGCAATATTTAGGAAAATCCTCATCAGGAATAGCTTTATCCGCCTTCCCAATAATCCTCTTGATCTGTGGCCTCTCCATTTCTGATTGGAGCAAGCTTGGCTTCTTTATCAATAGATAATCAGCTAGTCTCAATGTATTTACTTCTAGCATTGCACTATTCTGAGTGATTATGAGTAAGCTTAGATCTCTATGCCTACTAATAGCCATGAGATTGCTAAACTTCTTGTTTAACTCCTTCATGCTTGCCCTTGCACCTAGTAGTATTGCTCCCTCATCAACTATTAATAATGAATCAGGCTGAGCCTTGTCAATATTATCAATAATCTTTATCCATCTAGGAGCATTACTAATACCCATTGCATAGATCTTTTTCTTTCCTCTTAACGCTTCAGCAATCCTTAAAGCGAGAGCAGTCTTTCCTGATCCACGCCTACCAAGAATGATACCAATCAGGGATTTCTCTATTATTGCACTTCTAAAAGAATCTAGGTCTCCATTAATCCTCTCAACCTCTATGAATAATTCTCTTGGAATACTCTTAACTCTTTTTCTTTTTCTAGGGATACGTGTTATTCTTAGAAAATATAGAATAGTAATCACAAGGGCATATATGGTTACAATTATGAAAAAGATCAACCATGTATCCATGTTGAGAATAGGAGGAGATAAGGATAAATAAATGTTTCGAAACTATTTTTTAATATTGAGATAATTCCTCAAACCTACTTGTCGATCCCTAATAATCTTTGAATCCCTAATAATATTCATTATACTTGCTCCATAATTGTTTCTTGCATGTCTCTCCATGTAGCTTATCGCTTCTTTTAGGCTTGTAAATACTTGTGGCTTTGAGCTTAAACATTTTCTTACTGCTTCTCTCACAACCCATACTCCTAGTGGAAAGATATATGCAGGAGTAATTATTCTTATCAATAAAACCGCTGCTTGTCTCTTCATTGCTCTAAGCTTTTCCAATACTGCTAGACGTGCAGCATAGTATCCGCCAGCAGTGTTTGAGGCATAACTAGTGCGAGAAAAATAGCCCTCTCTATCAGTAACATAGTCAGTTATTCCTCTCCTAGATGCATCACTACTTAGATATGATTCAAACAGTTCATAACTCCAGGGAGATGGAAGAAGCAAGGCTATATAATAATTACCAAGGATTCCACCAGTATACACCTTGTAATCACTAACCCATTCATAACTCCTAATTTCTCTCAACAAGTTCTTTGCCAGTAGGTCATCGATAGCTGTAATACTCCAACGAGTAGGCACTAGTCTTCGAGAGCTACTCTTCCCAAGCAGGCCTAGAGAGAATAGTTTATATGAGTAATATTCATCTATACCCTTTCTCCATAGATCAATCACTGCTTTCTCTGCTTTTATATCCGTATCACTAACAATTCTTTCCACTATTCTTGGTACTCTTGGATTTGAAACCTCTAGCTTCTTGATCCTTGCTGATCCACCCATTGGTGGAACACCTATATGTAGGATTGGCTTATATACTGGTTTATCCTTGAACTCTATATCTATATCTACAGGCTTAGAGGATAATGCTATCTCTCTCATTTTCTCTATTAATCTATTCCTAGCCTGTATATCTGTCCTTGAGAAAGAATCAATGAGAGAAGCCCTTATCGTAGCGATTCTTAATAACGGGTATTTTCTCTTAACCCATTCCTTTGGCATGTCTAGTGCATCATCAATAATCCTTACAGGAGAAACCACTCCTATGCTTATCCTTGGATAGTTCCTTTCCCCAACTATTACTCCTGGAGCAATAGTAGACAAGGATTCAGGGATAGGCTTACTTAGAAGCAAGTATCTCTTCAAGGAGTTTAAATCAAGCTTTTTCTCTATCCCATCTAGATCTGGACGCATAGAGTAATAAAGAGGGATGGAAATAAAAATTTTGTGTAAAGGAAAAAATTTAAAAATATTTTTCAGATGCCCGTGAATTGGATGAAGGAGAAACTTTTTGGTATTAGCGGTCCATATATAGATTATAAATGCTTGCTCATAGGACAAGCAGAATTACCATTAAGAGAAAAACAAAGAAAGCATTTAGAGAAGATTACAAGAAAGATAAAAGAAGTGTATGGAAAGGTTCATAGAATAGTTATACCAGACCAGGAACCATATATCACCGGGGCGGGGATTATAAAAAGAGAACTAGGAGACATAGACATAGTAAAAGATAAGGGGCTAAGAGAGATAGATCTAGGATTATTAAACGGGATGCATAAAAAAGAGGCATTGGAAAAACATCCCGAGTACTTTATAGAGCCATGGAAAAATATTGATAAAAGATTCCCAAGAGGGGAAAGCCTGAGAGAAGCAATTACAAGGATTAGTAATACTACTAGAAGGATTATTGAGAAGTATCATGATGAAAGAGTGCTATTTCTTCTAGGAGATCTAGGTGTTAAGTCTTCTATAGGAATGTTAAACAATTATGATCCTAGAGAAATATTAGGATTAAGGATAGAGAAACATAAAATATTGGAATTAAATGGGAATAGATTTATAAGAATGATAGATCTAAAAGATATAAAGATCAAGAATTATTATACTATAATAGAATCTTCTAAGAATCTTCTCTTATAAAAAGATTAAAGTTAAAAATGAAGGCTTTCTCCTAGTTATATGGCACTAACAAGGAAGGAGTTAGAAATATTGAGAAAAGAAATAGAAGAAACCACTAGGCCTATAACATTCTTTGATGATGATCCGGATGGACTAGCTAGCTATTTATTATTATACAAAAAGGTTAGAGATGGAAGAGGAGTAGTTGTTAAAGGTTCTCCAATTAAGCCAACCCAATGGAAGGATAGCTATGAAGAAGAACACTATGACAAGGTATTCATACTGGACAAACCAGTAGTGGAACAAGGGTTTCTTGATAGGATAAAAATAAAAAAGATATGGTTAGACCATCATCCACCAGTAGAGATAAGAAATGTGATTTATTTAAACCCAAGGATACATGATGCTAATGATTATAGCCCTACTAGTTATTGGATGTATAAGGCCACAAAGCACTATCTGTGGATAGCTATTACTGGAATGATAGGAGATTATTATTATGACGAAGGACTCATAGAGAGGAGTATGAAAGAGTATCCGTTCTTATTCAATAATAGACCAAGGAATATACAAGAACTATTATATGGAGAGCACCCTATCTCAAGGCTTGTAAAGATATTCTCATTTATACTACAAGGAAAAAAGAGGGATATAAAAAAGAATGTGAGACTATTAGAACTAGTAGAGGATCCAAGAGAGATATTAGAACAAAAAACTAGTAGTGGGGAAAAGATTTATGGTTATTATGAAAAAATTAATGAGAGATATAGAGAAATGCTTAGTGAAGCATTGAAAAGTGAGACAGATAATGGAGTGATCATTCACATATTTGAAGACCCTCTTGGGATTACTTCTAGTATTAGTAACTATCTTGCATATAAATATCCGGACCATTTAATAGTAATTGGAAGAAAGCACAGGAAAGGAGTAAATTTCTCTTTAAGGCATCAGGGGATAGATATCAGACCAATTCTCACTAAAGCTATAGAGGGATTAGACGCTATAGGTGGTGGGCATGAACATGCTTGTGGTGCAAGCATAAAGGAGAGAGATTTAGAGGTATTCTTAGAGAGAATAAAGAAGTATTATAATACCAACAAATATTTTCAATATTGAAAAGAATTGTTTTGTAGGTCTTCAAAATATTTATAAAGGAACAATAATCCCCTGCGACTATGAAAATACCAAAAACTGTGAGGATGTATTGCCCTAAATGCAAGAAGCACACATTACACACAGTTATGCAGGCAAAAAAGAAGAGCAAGGGTTCAGCACATCCATTATCAAGAGGATCAAAAGCTAGAACAAGGAAAAGAGGAGAATGGAGAGGGCATGGAAACCTCGGAAAGTATAGCAAGCCACCAGTAAAAGGGAAAAAACTAACAAAAAAGACTGATTTAAGATATGTGTGTAATGAATGCAAACATACAATCACACAAAGCAAAGGCGTAAGAGCAAAAAAAGTTGAAATCGTGAGTTAAAATGAAAAGAGAGCCAGAATCAAGATTCGTAAAAGTTAGATGCAATAAATGCAAGAATGAACAAATAATATTTGGAAAAGCATCAACAGTAGTTAAATGCCTAGTATGTGGAAAGATCCTAGCAGAACCAACAGGAGGAAAAACAAGATTTAAGGCGAGAATACTAGAAGTATTAGAATAAAACCAACAAATTTATTAATAAACAAAAACTCCTTCTAGGTATGCTAATAAGGAGAGAGGGCTATCCGGAGGAAGGAGAAATACTATACTGTAAGGTCACAAAGATAAACCCCCATACAGTATTTGTAAACATAGTAGAATACGATAGGGGCGGACTAATAAACATATCAGAAATCAGTCCTGGAAGAATCAGAAATATAAGAGACTATGTAAGCCTTGGAAGATACATTGTGTGCAAAGTATTAAGAGTAAACCCAGAAAAAGGACATATAGATCTAAGCCTGAGAAGAGTAACAGAACAACAGAGAAGGCAGAAGATACAAGAAGTAAAACAAGAACAAAGAGCTGAAAAAATCATTGAATTCATAGCCAAAGAACAAGGAAAAGAACCAGAAGAACTATTTGGAAAGATATGGGAAAAGATCAAGGATGAATACTACTACTTATATGAATTCTTCCAAGACATAGTAGAAGAGAAGAGGAGTATAGAGGAACTTGGATTGGACAAAAAGACGAGTAAGAGATTAAAAGAAATAATAGAGGAAAGAATAAAACCAAAGGAAGTAGAAATACACCAAAAGATAAAAATAACGAGCACAGAGCCAGATGGAATAGAAATAATAAAGAATGCACTAATAGGAATAGAGAAGCATGGCTTCATAGTAACATACCTAGGAGGATCCAAGTATCTTATAAGAAAAAAAGCAAAGGATTACAAAGAAGCAGAAAGACAAATGAAGACAGAAATAGAAAAACTTGAATCATTAGTGAACAAGAAAGCAAACATAGAACTAATAAAATGAAAATAGCGATACTCAAATGTCAGAATTGTGGGAGTTATGGACTAAGAGAACAATGTAGTTGTGGGGGAAAAAGAATAAAAGTAAAACCAGCAAAGTATAGTCCAATAGATCCATATGCAAAGTATCGAAGAATAGAAAAAGCAAGAATTCTAGGGATAAAATGGCATGGAGAATAAATAAAAAAATAGAAAAAAAGAGGGGGATACTTATCCAAGGATTACCAGGAATAGGTAATGTTGGAAGAATAGTGGTAGAATATATGATAGAAGAATTAAAAGCAAAAAGAATTGGTAGTTATATAGAAAAAGAAAAACCAGCAGTATTGTTCATAAATGAAGAAGGAATAGAAGAACCAATCATAGAGATATATCATGCAAAAAAGAAAAATCTCTACCTCATAAAAGGAAACTATCAGCCAATAAACGAGAAAAATATGTGGAGATATGCCTCAGAAACAATAACCCTAGCTAAAAAGATGGGAATAAACAAGGTTATAACCATTGGGGGAGTAGCGAGTGATAGAGATACAAATAATCCAAATGTATATACAACAGGAACAAGCAAAGAACTCATAGAAGAACTAGTGAAAAATGGTGCAAACAAAAAGATATATGGAGTGATAGGGAGCATAATGGGAGCTGCAGGAGTATTACTAGTAGAAGCTAGGAAAAAGGGAATAAAGGCAGCAACATTGTTAGGAGAAACCACTCAAGACTTGTTACCAGGATTAAGAGCCACAAAGAAGATATTAAAGATATTATCCAAAACCTATAATATAGATATAAATAC
>JAGGZC010000024.1 GCA_021162185.1 Candidatus Woesearchaeota archaeon
CTACTGTTATGTCTTCCTAAGAGTAATTGCAGAGCAATTTGTGTTGTGAGGCTGCACTAATTTAAATTTTTATTCCTATTATTTATTTTACTATTTTCTCATTACAATTATAATTTCAGTTAAGTTTCACTAAAAAAATTATTTAGCAAAGTTATTGTATCACCTAGCTATTATAATAACATTACAATCCCATATTCTTTCTATTTTTCTTGAGCTTCGCTAGAAATAAAAAAACATAACTCTGATCTAAAATTCATAAACTTCCAAATAAAGATTATGAAGTTAATGGAAAAAGAAAAGCTCCCTTCTCCTAAGATAATAGAAAGCAAAGAGGGCAAATCGCTTTTGATCTTCAATAATCATAAAATTATGATCCAAGAATTTGTAGAAGGGAGACAACCAAAAAGATTTACAGATGAATTAATTAGAGACATAGCCAGAAAACAGGTACGAATGAATAATCAAAGTAGAAGATTTCTTAAAGTTATTTTAGAAAAATGCTCCTCTCCTATTAGATAAGAGTAAACATAAGTATGTTATTATTTATGAAAAGAAACTTTAGAAAAAAGTCCTAATTAAAAAACAGGAGCGATAAAATTTATATAGGGCTTCATAATCTTATATACAACCATGAAAATAATAGTTTTTTCAGATTTGCATGGAAATTTTGATAATTTAGAAAAATTACAAAATTTTCAAAATCTGTTTTTTCTTGGAGATATCTTTACTAATAAGGATTTTGTTAGATTAATAGGCAAAGACTTTTTAAGTTTTTATTCAAAAAGGATAGATACCGAAACATTATACTCAAGGTTTAGTATTGTAAAAGGAGAGTTATCCCAATTAAAAATGGAAATCCCTATCCCAACTTTTTTCAAGGAGAAAGATATGTATATATTACCAGGAAACCATGAAACAAAAAACTATTATGAGAATTTAAAAAGATTACCAAACCTACATGATCTTCATCTTAAAAAAATGCAAATTAATGGAATTGAGTTTGTGGGTCATGGCGGAATGATTTCTCCAGATGACATTTAGATAATTTTTTTATATATTCTGATGAACAGGTTGCTAAAAATCTAAAAAATCTAAATCCATCAAAAGATTGCGTTATTTTAATGCATGAATTACCTCTTGGAGATCATTGCTCTAAAACCAGAAGTGTTATTGAAAAAATAAGACCAAAAATAGTAATTGGGGGGCATAATCATAAACTCTCAAAGAAACAATTCGAAATTAATGGAATTAAATACTTAGCCTCAGGAATGAAGGGGGATTTTATTGAAGTGCATATCTAGTTACAGTCAAGCCAAGAAAGGTTTTTATTAAATTTTTTCTATAGACGAATAGGATAGATTACAACCTAACTAGGATTACACAAATAACCCGCTTAAAGATTTCTTTGTAGCAATCCTATATATCGCTTCTGTAAATAACGTGGAGATATTTATTATTTCTAGTCTCTCATCCTGAATGCCTAATGGTCTTGTATTCGTAACAAAGAATCTATCAAAGTGATCTCTCACTTTTTCAAATCCCTCTGTGAATAATGCATGAGTGACATATGCATAAACTCTTCTTGCTCCATGTTCTCTCAAAACTCTTGCAGCATTAATCAAGGTGTTACCAGAATCAACTATGTCATCCACAATAATAACATTTTTCTCATTAACATCTCCTAGGAGTTTATATTCTCCTATCTCTCCTTCTCTTGGTCTATATTTATAACCAAATACGAGATATGAAGATCTTTTGAACTTGTCTCTAAATCTCTCCATGAAGGATCTAGCCCTATTAACACCTCCAGCATCTGGACTCATGACTACTAGGTTTTCCCGCATTTCTGGATATGTGTTAAATATGTATTCTACTGCTACAGGAAAAGAGTAGAGGTTATCTAAGGGGATACTATAAAATCCTTGAATTTGGGGGGCATGCAGATCAATCGTTATAACTCTATCTGTATATAAACTAACAATATCTGCAACTACTCTTGCATTTATAGCCACTCTGCTCTCATCCTTCCTGTCTTGCCTAGAAAAATATAGGTATGGCAAAACATCTATAATCTTTGATGCTGATGCATATTTGATCGCATAATTTATCAACGCTAGCTGTGTAAACCATTCACTTGGCTCAAGTGTTGAATCATGTACAAAGAAACAAGTCTTCTCTCTTACATTCTCAGTTATCTTTACTTTCATCTCCCTATCTCTAAACCTCTTTATTTTTATCTCAACAAGGCTAAGATCTAAACCTTTTTCTAATAATTTATGATAAATATCTTGTACAAAGCCCCAAATCGAGCTATCAGGATTTGCAAGCAAGACTATATCATCCTTCATATTACTTAGAGATCCTCTTAATTTTTATTTTTTTCTGTCTAATCTAATTCAATTATCAGTATTCCTTTTCTTATTTCTTTCAATATTTTGTGTTTTTCTTTCAAATCTTCTAAGGCCAAACCTTTTTTATAATCTCCTAGTAATGCCTCTATTTCTTGATAGTGTTCATATATTAGTTCTCCAATCTTTCTGTTTTTCTCTGCTTCTTCTTCATGAAGGCTTAATGCTTCTCTTTGTTCTTCTATATTCTTTTCCAATGCTTTTAGTTCTTTTTCCAATCTCTCTAGTTCAGGGTCTCTTACCTCTCGAGATACCAATTCCTCTATTGCTTCACTAAAAGTATTATATGTCTTATCTGGGTCACCAAGTGTAATAAGTCTTATCGGGAATGCTTCTTCTCCATAAATAAATCCTCTTGTATCAGTATCTTTTAGTTTGAGGAACTCTTCAATTATTCTTATTCTTGATTCATTTCTTAGATCTTCTTTTTCTACTCTACTTCTTGCAACTATTTCTTCTCCATATATTCCTCCAAGTCCTAGTAATGCTAATGCTTTTGCATTATTCCTGGTTTTCTCTACGAGTATTGATAATTGTTTCATTAGCTCTTCCTTCTCCATGTTTAGATAATCAATACTTACCAGCGCACTGTATTTCTCTCCCTTCCTTATAGTTCTTTTTCCCCATTCCTTATAGTATAGGGCTCCTTCTATTACATCATTTTTCAACAACAACACGTTTCCAGGAGGGATTAATTCTATTACTAACTTATAATCGTCCTCTATCAAGAACTCTACTATTCTCTCGCTTCTAATCTGTTTTATCTCTAAAATTTTTTTTCTCTCGATCCTTGATCTCAATAACTGTGCAAAACTTGTTAACATGCTTGAGGCTGGCTTTGTTCTAGACATCCATAATAATCCTGGTTGTTTATAGCATATGAATCCCTTTTCTTTCTCTCCTCTTATCTTTATGACATAGTATTCCCTATCAATACTCCATATTTTCTCGATATAACTATTCTTTATCCTTTTCAATTCTCTAACAAGGAAGTATAGGTCTAGGCTTGTTAATGGGTTTCTCATTTTAATAGTCTATTCCTTGTCTTGCATTTATTCCTTCCATATAGGGATGTTTCTCCATTACTATGTGACTAACATAGTCTGCTAGATCTATTAACTCTACTGGTGGGTCTCTACCACCAGTTAAGACTAATTCAATGTCACTTGGTTTTTCTTTTATTAGTTCTATTAGTGCTGATAGTGGTATCAATCCGAATTCTACTGCATACAATGATTCATCTATTATTATAACGTCTGCTTCATGATTCCTCATTGCTTGTTTTGCTCTTATCAATCCCTGCATTGCTCTCTCCTTATCTTTACTATCTGGTGCATATAGATTGATAAAACTTGGTGTCCCATATTGTTCTACTTTGAGTCCCTTAATCTTTTCTTGCGCTTTAAATTCTCCCACCCATTCTCGCCCCTTCATTAATTGTATCACTAAGACTTTCATTCCATGCCCAATTGCTCTTAGAGCTATTCCTAGTGCTGCACTTGTTTTTCCTTTTCCATCCCCATAATATAAATGTACTGATCCTCTCTTCAACATTTTAGGGTAGTCATGATATTATACATTTGCTCCAACCACAGACAGGACAGGTTTCACATCCACCCTCATGTTTTAGTTCAACGATTTCCCCTCTCTCATAGCACACTGGACAATATTTTATTCCTAAGAGTTTTTCTACTTCTTCTTTTTCTTCTACTAGTTCTCTCTCTTTTACTACTACTTCTCTCTGGGGTTTGTCTTCTAGCTCTATAAATGATTTACCGCCTTTATTTATAAATTCTTCTAATTCTGGTTTCATTTTTACTAGTTTTTCTATGATCCTCCTAGCGTATTCTGAAGGCTGCTGGTCATAGGCTCTATACCTCTTTTCTAGTGTGCTATATACTTGTATATCTAGGCTTCCATCCCTATAAATTGTTGTTCCCTTACATCCAAGCTCATGGGCTATGAGGAATGCAAGTTTTACATCTTCAACACTCGCACCATTAGGCATGTTTATAGTTTTACTAATACTATTTGTTATCCATCTCTGTATCACTCCTTGTGCTATGAGGTGATCTAACCAGTGGATATCCATTGCTGTGACAAATACTTCTCTTATGTCTTCTGGTACTTCTTCTATTCCATATAAGCTACCAAAGTTTCTGGATATCCTTTCAAGTAGTTCCTCGTTATATAATCCTCTCTCTTTCAGTTTTTGTTTTAGGATCTCGTTTGTATAATAGAATGTTCCTGCCTTCACTTCTTTTTTGAATACTAGTGCAAAAGCTGGCTCGATTCCATTACTTGTATCTGCCAGCATGCTAATACTTCCTGTTGGTGGGCAAGTAGTGTGATCAACATTTCTCAATCCATACTTTTTGATCTCTTCTACTAGTTCATCCCATGGAAGAGTCCATAAGTCTTTATCATAGAATCCTGCTATGGGCATTTCTCCATTTACATAATCAGTTTTTTCAAAATAGCTAAATGGTTCTCTCTCCTTTGCCAGCTCAACACTTTCCTTCATTGAGTAAAACGTTAGATATTCTCCAAACCTGCTCATAATATTGAATCCTTCTTCACTATTATACTTTATTCCTAATCTAAATAATGCATGAGCAACACCCATTATTCCTGCACCAATATTCCTCCCTTTCTTTGTCTCGATCTCTATTTTCTCTAGGGGGAACCTATTAACATCAATAAAGTTGTCTAAGAGTCTAGCAGTATATCTAATTACTTCTGCATAATGATCCCAGTCAAAAATAGTTTTACCATCCTTCTCTTTTACGAATTTTTCAACATTGATAGAGGCAAGATTACAGCTTTCATATGGATAGAGATATTCTTCTCCACATGGATTCGTCACTCTTATATCTCCTTTCAATTTTCTTCTAATATTATACCTGTTCCCATTATCAAAATATAGGAACGCTGGATCTCCTTTCTTCCATGACAACATTGCTACCTCTTCCAATATTTGCCTAGCCTTTATCCTTCCAACTATTCTCTCTTCTACTCCTAAAACCTCCCTGTCCTCTATATTATACCTCTTTGCAATAAGTTCAATGTCCTCATCCCTAAATACTTTATCCCAAAAAATTTCGTCTGTTCCAATGCTTAGATTAAAACTCTCTATAACATTGTCTCCCCTATTTTCTTCTTTTGCATGTATAAACTCTAATACTTGTGGATGCCAATATTCTAGTATTGCCATCCCTGCTCCTCTCCTAATCCCTGCTTGGGATACCTGCCTCAATACTTCATTATAGAGCCGTAGCCATGAAACAACTCCACTACTAATCCCATTCGTACTCCTCAAAGAGGCTGCTGGATGATTTGGTCTGAGTTTACTAAAGTTTACTCCTATCCCTCCGCCGGTCTTGGAGATTAATGCTATTTCTTTAGCAGTATCCATTATCCATGAGAGATCATCCTCAACATTCAAAGTGAAACAAGCTGAGAGCATTCCTATTCGCCTACCACTATTCACAATTGCTGGTGTGTTTGGCATTAAGTATTTATTGCTCATCAAATCGAAAAAGATTTTTACATAATGTTCTGCCTTGTTATTTATCTCTCTTTTTTCCAATAATCCTAGGAATTCATCTATACCTATCTTTATCTTTCCTTGTCTTGCATAGTATTCCCATGCGTATAGTAGTCTTTCAAAATGATACTCATTCAATGGAAATTCATCACTAATATAATACTTATTCCTAAATTCTTCTTTGTTTTCTTTCCATTTCTTTCTTATCTCTCCTATTCTTTCCTTACTCTTCTCATATATATCTATATGGTTCCCATTCCTATCCCATACCTTTGGGTGGTATATCAGCTCTGCTAATACAGCATTAACAGCTATTCTCTTAAACATATCTCTTGGTGATTCTATTATTTTTCCAGTCTCAACGTTTTTTATTAGGTATCTCGTAGCCATTAGTCTTATTGAATTTACACTAAACCTCTTATCAATCTCGTCTAACTTATCCTTGTTTAATATCTCCATTTTTTCTTTTCTAATCCTTTCTCTTTCTTTTCTGTAGAGTATGTAATGTTTTGCTATTTCTACTTCTCCCATCTTCATTAGCACTGATTCTACATAATCCTGGATCTGTTCTACTGTTGGTATCTGTTTATCATCAAAATCTTTCTCAAGAAGTCTTACTACTCTATTTGTGGCTTCTTCTACTAGTTTTTCATCTGGCTTGCCAATATTTTGTGCTGCCTTGAATATTGCATTATATATTCTATTCCTATCAAATTCCACAATTGTTCCATCTCTTTTTACTACTTTCTTTATCAACTTGCTCACCTCCTTGATAATTTTTTCAATTCTTTTTCAAAGTCTTCCAGATCTCGGAATTCTCGGTATACAGATGCGAATCTTATATATGCCACTTTGTCTAATTTCTTTAGCTTTTTCATCACGAGTTCTCCAATCTTCTTGCTCTTAACCTCTTGTTCTCCTCTACTATAGAGCTCTGATTCTATCTCGTCAATTATCTTATTGATCTGTTCAATACTAATAGGCCTCTTTTCACATGCCTTTATTATGCCTCTTCTTAGCTTCTCTTTATCGAATTGTTCTCTTATCCCATTCTTCTTTATAACTACTAATGGACTGTGTTCTATTCTCTCATAGGTTGTAAATCTTTTCCCACATTTCAGGCATTGTCTTCTCCTCCTTATCCCATTCTCTGTATCTCTTGTTTCTAATACTGTAGATTCTCCATAGCCACAAAATGGACATTTCATGTATAGCCCCCAACTAACACTATATTTAGTGTTTCTACTTCTCAATGAACACCATTTTTAGTGTCAGTTCCCTTTATTTTAATCCATTGTAGTTTAAATATTTTTTTATATGAGAAACAATATATGTATAAATATGCATTAAAGTTTATTGAAAATATTTCGAGAATCCTTGGTAAAATCAAATAAAGAAAATTGATCTATATATAGATATGGATATAAGGAGGCTAGAAGATCTGCTTGAAGGAAAAGCACTATTCTATATACTATTAGTATTCACAGTCA
>JAGGZC010000044.1 GCA_021162185.1 Candidatus Woesearchaeota archaeon
CTCACAAGACAAGAGGAGTTTGAATTAATGAAGGTAATCCTAGACAAGTTTCTATGGACGGGAATAATAATAATGCTCTTCGGGATTTATAGGATAATCTTCGGACTAGGAGCACTAGGATATAACATCATAGTAGTAGTGGTTGGAGCAGTGATCATGGTGTTATTCAACTGGCTATTAGTAAGAGAGTTTGAATATGCAAAATAGGGCAGCAATCCCGGTTAATACTCTAATAGCAATAATAATAGGGATAATATTATTATCCCTAGGAATAATTTTTTTTAAGAATATTATCCATCAAGGAGGAGTAAGAATAGAAGAGATAGATCAAGCAATGCAGGAAAAGATCAGAACAATACTCATAGCTAATACCGAGCCAGTAGTTATATACCCATCAAGCCTTACACTTGGAGCAGGAGATCAAGAAGTAATAGGGATAGGTATAAAAAATTTTGATGAAGAGAATCATGATCTAAGAATAAAAAGTAGTTGTGATGAAGGAGTAGAAGTCGAGATCTTGAGAAATAAAATAACACTCAAACCAGGAGGAGTAGAGATAGTAAAGATACTAATCACTGCCTCCCCGGGAATAGAGAGAGGATCATATACATGTATTATAAGTGTCAAAGATAAAGATGAAAAAGAGTATGGTAACCCACAGTTATTAACAATCAATGTCATAGGTTAGAGGCTAGTTCTCTTATAGCTTTATCCCAATCCCTAGCAAGGACTATACCACTAGAAACTAATATACCCTTAACTCCTAGATCTCTAGCTCTTGCAACATCTCTACCAGTTTTTATACCAGCACCACATAATACTGGTATGTTATGATTAATCCTCTTAACACTATCCACTACTCCTATTAATAATTCCGGTCTAGCACTGCTCACGGATATGTTCCCAGCTATGAGTTCTGGTGGCTCAATAGCAATCATTGAGGGATCAAGCCTTGCAATTGTCTTAGCTTCTTCTAAGCCCGAAGCACAGACAATCGAATCAATTCCAAGAATATTAGCATATTTAATCCTTTTCTCTATCGAGTTTAATGCAAGCCTTTTTTCAGAGTGATTAATCAAGCTTCCCCTTGCCCCGGCTTGCTTTATAGCTAAACCAGAAATACTCCCAGTGGCTCTTGATTCAACTGGATCAAAGTGTTGTGCAATGATTGGTATATTAAGCCTTGATGCGAGAATATATATATCCGTGGGTTGGATAGCTAGAACAATATTTATTCCCAGCTCTTCCGCTACCTGCTCTGCTATCCTTCCCAGTAATAAGCCATCTGGTAGTAATGCCTCCTTATAGCTCTTAGTATTAATAATCATTAATGGTAGTCTAAGCCTGTACATATTGATTCCTTATGAATACATATATATAAATTTTAGTTACCATTCAAGAATTGGTTTAAATCTTTATGCCTCTTACCCTGCTTCTTTAGTATTCCAGGAGGGCTAAACCTTACAAATCTGTAACCCTTATCCATCAAGTATCTATAAGCAGGATCACTTATAGATGGAGCAATCATTACTCCTATTACTCTCTCAACCCCTTTTTCCTTTTTGAATCTCTCCACATATCTATGCAGTTGCTCTACTTCTGGCATCCCAGCCTTAATCCGTTTACACTCAACTACTACATAACTCCCCTGCTCTACTCCTAGGATATCAATATAGCCATATCTTGTTATTGCTTCTCTGCTTAAAGGCTTAAAATCTCTACTAATAATATCTGGATGTTTATATATGTATTCTTGCATCTCTCTTTCATCTCCACTAAGAGTTATGGATTCATTATCAATCATTCTCCTAGAGGAGTAGTCATATATATCCTCTATCTCTATTATTAATCTCTCTCTTCCATCACTACCACGAGCAATAATTGTTGATCCATTAACAGATATATATGCATTCTTCATATAATTCACATGCATTCCTCCAACTGGTTGATGAACAATAACAGTTGAATCATTCTTTATAACTATTAACCTATCACCAATCCCTAGAAAAGATCTCGCTCTACCCTCATAACTAACACTACACCTAGCAAGCATTACTATGAATTTTTTATCTCTTAGATCTCTTTCTAGTTTTCCTAATATCTCCATTCATCCCACTCCATATTAACAGTGCTATACCCACAAGCAAGAGTAATAAGGATAGATAATGATTAAGAGTCAGCCCTAGCAAGAGTATTGGTTCATCTCTCAAGAAGGAGAATATGAATCTCAGGGATCCATATAATATTAAGAATAATGAGAATAGTGAGGCTCTATGATTCTTAAACCAAGACTTGTTCCTCAATGACACTAGGATAATAAATATTAAGAGGTTTTTCAATGCCTCATATATCTGTACTGGATGCCTACAACCATAAACCCCTGGAAAATAGACACACCAAGAAACATTGGTAATCTTTCCGTATAGCTCTGAATTCAAAAAGTTTGCAATTCTTCCAAGAAACAAGAAGAACGGAGCAATCACTACTACTCTATCAGCAAGTATCCATGGATCAATATTCTTTTTTCTTGCATAGATATATCCAGCTATGAATGCCCCCACCAAGCCACCAAAAAAGCTCATGCCCCCATTCCAGATGGCAAGGATTTGTAAAGGGTTACTAATATAGAATGATGCATTATATATGAAGCAATGCCCAAGCCTTGCACCAATAATCATTCCTATAAACAAGTACAATGTGGCTTCAGCTGGGTCTATTCCTAGTTCTTTCTTATTCTTTTCAAGCCACCATAATAATCCTAGTAAGCCAAGAATATAGATAATTCCATAGAATCTTATTTCTACTAGGCCAATGCTTATTAACACTGGATTAATTGTTTGATTAAATGGCATGATAAAAGAGTATGATATGGATTAATAAAATTTTTTAAATAGAAAAATTTAAAAATATATGTTATTACCCTCTGGGAACAAAAATAGAGGGGTGAAAAATAATGAATCACGAAACTGTAGTAGGTCTAGAATATTTAACAAAAATTGAAGGAGGGGAAGAAAGAAGAATATCCAATAGAGAGTTAGCAGAGACCTATAGAAGATCTATTTATATTCTAGGCTGTCGAGATAGTAATCTTCTTGAAAGAGAAACAGAAAGAATAGCTCATATGAATGTAAAGATATATGAATACTTCAAGCAATATGGAGATATACCTGAAAAAGTTTTTAAGAATAAGAGACAAAGAGAAGAATTATTAGCAATTCTAAGAAATCATGGAGACCTGGAAAAGATACTAGAAGAGTTGAGAAAAAAGAGAAAGAATTCTATAGACTACTTAATTGAAGAAAGAAAAAGAACTCAATAAGTTTATTTAGCTTCTTCTTTTTTATTTCATTCCTCTGATATATTGATAAGCAGAATATGCTGCTACTGCTCCCTCTGCCGCAGCTGTAATGCATTGTTTTAATGGGTGATCAATAACATCTCCAGCTGCAAATATGCCAGGCATGCTTGAACGCATCTCTTTGTCCACTATTATATGCCCCACATTATCTAACTCTACTCCCAGACACTTTAAGAAATCAGTATTAGGAACTCCTCCAATCTCTATGAATAATCCATCAAGTCTTAGTTCTTGGCCATTACTAAGTCTTACTCCTTCTAGTTTCTCATTTCCTAAGAGTTCTTGAACTGTTACAGGCATTATTATTTCTACTCTACCATTCTCTATGTATGGTTTTAATGCATCCATATTTATTGGTTCAGCCCTGATCTTGCTCCTCACAAATACATATACCTTCTTCGCAACATCTGCTAGTTGCACTGCTCCAGTAATAGCTGAGTCTCCTCCACCAACAACTCCTACAACCTTGTCTTTAAAGAATGGTGCATCACAAGTAGTGCAATAACTTATACCTCTACCAGTCAACTCTTCTTCTTTTGGTAAACCAAGTTTTCTCCTCCTAGTACCAGTAGCAATTATTACTGCTCTTCCCCTGAATTCTTCTCCCGTATCAGTCTTAACCCTGAACAAGTCTTGCTTTCTCTCAATTGATAACACTGTTCTTCCCTCTGCTATTATTGCTCCATAGTTTTCTACATGCGCTCTAAACTTGTTAACAAGTTCCACTCCAGGAGTCTTGTCCAACCCAAGATAATTCTCTACTAGGGGAGCATCAATTATTGCTCCACCAATTGACTGTGCTATCATAATTGTGGATAATTCATACCTAGCAGCATAGAGCGCTGCTCCAAGCGCAGCTGTTCCTCCTCCGAGTATTAATACATCATATGTCTTAGAAGTATCAATCTCTCTCTTCGCAAGATTCAAGGCTAGCTCCATTTTATCCACCCCTTCTATTTTAGGGATTCATAGATCTTTTCAACAAATGCCGCATCGGGATATGCACCCTCAAATTCTTCTTTATCCTCACCATTAACCCTTATAACTATTTTTGGAACAGCCATTACATTGTATTGCCTACTAAGATCCTCAAATTCCATTGCCTCTATCATTGCTGCATCAATTCTTTGATTAATGATAGCATACTTATGTGCACTCCTAACAGCTCTTGGACAATATGGACAGGTAGGTGTTACAAATACAAGGATCTCAATATCCTTATCAATATTCTCAATTTTTTCTTTTATACTCTTAGGAAGATCTATTTCTCCTCGACTAATATCTATTATGTCTTCTACCAAGCTTTGGAATTCATATCCTGAAGGGATTCCATAATATTTTACTCCATATTCCTTCTCCTCTCCGTATAATAATATTGCTGGAGCCATTTTTACTCCTAGCTTTTCTGCTAGTTCTTTCTCTTTATCATAGTCATGTTCCTCTACTAATATTTTTCCATTACTTGTCTCTGCTAGTGTATCTATTATTTCTTTTATCTCATTACAGTATATGCATTCCTCTCCCTTGAAGAAGAGGATCCTTACATTTTTATCTAACTGTTTGAATAATTCCTCTAGCTGCTTTTTTGTTGATTCATCAACTATTGCCATTATTCCACCTCCAGCCTGGAGGAACTAGGAGTACTTATAAAGGTTTTTGGAAGAGTGAATAATAGTGAGTAATGCTTTCACACATTCTAAACATTGATTCAGATTAAACAAAAACAAAGAAAAATAAAAGAAATAAAAAAGAAAAAATAGAGCAAAAAGAGTAAGAAATAAAGCAAATCAAGGAAATATTTAAAAAAGAACTAGATACACAGGCATTGAAAATGAGTAATAAATATGAACCACTAGTAGTAGAAGAAGAAGTGTTAACCTATTGGGAAAAAGAATCAATATACAAAGAAGCAAAGAAGAGAGTGAGTAATGGAAAGAAGTTTTACTTTCTAGACGGACCACCATATGCTAATGGAAAAGTACATGTAGGAACAGCTTGGAATAAGAGCCTAAAAGACGCATTCTTGAGATATAAGAGAAAGAAGGGTTTCAATGTGTTTGATAGAGCAGGATATGATATGCATGGATTACCAGTAGAACATGCAACAGAAAAAGAACTAGGACTAGAAGATAAAGAAGCAATAAAGAGATATGGAGAAAAAAGATTCATAGAGGCATGTAGAAGTCTTGCTTTGAGAAATATGGAAATCATGAATAAGGACTTTAAACGTTTAGGAGTATGGATGGATTTTGACAATGCCTACAAGACAATTGATCGAGAATTTATTCTAGGAGAATGGTGGCTTATCAAGAAGGCAGAGGAAAAAGGCAGATTGTATGAGGCATATAAAACAATGCATTGGTGTTCACACTGTGGTACAGCACTAGCAAAGCACGAACTAGAATACAAAACAGTTACAGATGACTCCATATTCATAAAATTCAAGATAAAAGATAAAGAAAATGAATACCTCCTTGTATGGACAACCACTCCTTGGACATTACCATTCAATCTAGGAGTAATGGCAAACCCAGAAATGGAATATGTAAAAGTAGAAGTAGAACATAATGGAAAGAAAGAGAGATGGATAATTGCAAAGGCATTAATGAATACAGTTATCGGAGGCGTACTAGGAAAGAAATACAAACTCATAGAAGAATTCAAAGGAGAAGAAATAGAAGGATTAAGATATGAACCAGTAATCCCAACCAAGCCACTACTAGAAGCAGTTAAGAATTCAAAGAAACCAGAGAATGCGTTCACAGTATTATTAAGCTCAGAATATGTCACACCAACAGCTGGAACAGGACTAGTACACTGTGCTCCTGGTTGTGGACCAGAAGATTATGAAGTAGGATACAAGTATGGATTACCAATATTCAACAATCTAAATGAAGAGGGATACTTCCCAGAAGAAATGGAATGGCTAGCAGGATTTAAAGCAAAGAAAGATGATAAAAAAATCATAAAATACCTAAAAGAAAAAGACATACTCCTAGCAATTGAACCAGTCGAACATGAGTATGCACACTGTTGGAGATGTAAAAACCCTGTAATATTCAGAACCACAAAGCAATGGTTCTTCAAGATTGAGGATCTAAAAGAAAAACTATTAGAGTTTAATAGAAAGGTTAAATGGGTTCCAGACTGGAGTGGTAGCAAGCAGTTCGCATCATGGCTAGAAAACCTTAGAGATAATACAATTACAAGACAACGCTACTGGGGAGCACCAGTACCAATCTGGAGATGTAAGAATTGTGATCATTATGAGATTATTGCTAGTGATAAGGAAGCAGAGAAACTTGGGGGAAAACTACCAGAAGACTTACATAAACCGGAGATAGATAAAGTAGTATTAAAATGTCCAAAATGTGGGGGAGAGATGCATAGAATACCAGATGTTCTAGATGTATGGATAGATGCAGGAACAACTAGTTGGAATGCAATAGGATATCCAAAGAAAGAAGAACTATTCAAAGAAATGTATCCACCAGAATTCATCCTTGAGGGAAAAGACCAGATCAGAGGATGGTTTAACTTGTTGATGATTGCATCAATCATTGCACTAGACAAGCCAGGATTCAGGGCTTGCTACATGCATGGATTCATCAATGATGCAAAGGGTAGAAAGATGAGTAAAAGCCTTGGAAACTATATTCTTCCAAAAGAAGTCATAGAGAAGTATGGAGCAGACACATTAAGATATTATTTTATAGGAGGAACAAATCCTGGGTTAGATCTAAACTATAATGATGAAGATGCAAAGATAAGGTATAGAAATCTCAATATCTTGTGGAACCTAAAGAACTACTTGATAGACATAAAGAATACCTACAATGTAAAACCAAGAATGATAGAAGAGATAAAAGACGATGAACTAGACATTGAGGATAAATACTTACTAAGCAAAACAGAGAGAGCAATAAAACTAGCCGGAGAAGCCTTAGAAGAATATAGGATAAGTGACGTACCTGGAATAATAGAGGAAGCATTCCTAAGCATGAGTAGGGATTATGTAAAACTCGCGAGGGAAAAAATTGTTAATAGCAAAGAAGAAAGAGAAAAGAAACTAGGATTAATGCTATATAGCTACTCAAGGATAATAAACGCATTCTCAATAATAGCACCATTCATAACAGAGAAGATCTATCAAGATCTAAAGAAAGAATTCCTAGAACTAGAGATGTTCAAAGAAAAAAGCATACATCTACATTCATGGCCAGAGCCAGTGGAAAAATATATCAATGAAGAATTAGAACAAGAAATAGATTCAAGCATGGACATAGTCACAGCTATAAATTCTGCGAGAGAAAAAGCAGGAATAAAAAAGAGATGGCCAATAGCAAAGGTAGTAGTAATACCATTCAAAGAAAGTATCATGAAAGAAATAATAGCAAGAATGGGAAACACGAAGAGCGTTGAAGAGAGAAAACTAGAAGAATTAAGAGTAGAGATAAACAATGTTGAAGAGATAAAAAAGATTGCAGGAGTCGAAATAGAAAAAGAAACCAGAGAAAAAGAGAAAAAACTAGAGGCATTAACCAATGGATTAAGGATAGTAGACAAGAATGGAGTAGAAACAATCATACCACCAGAACAAATACAAGTATCAATAAAGGGAATAGAACTCCCAGAGTGGAGTATTTCTCCTAGTGGAATAGTAATAATAGAAAAGAAACAAGACCCAGAACTAGTGAAAGAAGCAATAAGTAGAGAGATTATTAGAAGAATACAATACGAAAGAAAGAAGCAAGGATTAGTAAAAACACAGAAGATCAAGGCATGGATAAATACTAGTGGTATGGCGAGAGAAGCAGTAGATCAATATATAGAGGAAATAAAAGAGAAGTGTGGAATAAAAGAATTAACCCTAGGAAGAGTAGAGACAGAAAAGAAAGAAAAAGCAAAGATAAAGGATATAGAGATAGAATATGGAATAGAACTCATCTAAAAATCCTCTCTTTTCTTCTTCTTATACTCGAATTATACTTATAACTCTAAGTTGTTGAATATAGAGAGAAAAGCATATAAAAAAGAATGAAGATTAAAAAGCATTGATAATATCTCTAGGGGGCAAGAAGAGAAACCAAAATCTAATAATCTGCTTAGTATACAATAATCCATATTGACAACAAAAACTTTTTATATTAGAATAATGGTCAAATAGCAAAGACAAAAAAATTTAA
>JAGGZC010000057.1 GCA_021162185.1 Candidatus Woesearchaeota archaeon
ACATTGAATATGGGGAGGTTATAAACCATGCAATAATGAGACTAATATTTAGGAAGATAATGAGGATTATCCCTAATTTTCCAAGATAAACAGGGTATTTAGGTTTATATTCCTGTTTCTTTCTAATCCTGAGAAGTACTATTCCTAGAAATGCATATAATAGGAATGTTAGTGGGAGAAGCGTTTCTAATATTACCCTATATGTACCCACTCCTATCAGTAGTACTACACTGGATAATACTGCCTGAAAAATTATTGCTTTTTGTGGCACCCTTCTCTTTGGATGTATCTCTGCTAGTTGTGCTATCATTTCCTTATCCCTAGCCATTGCCAATAATAATCTTGGACTACTAACAACCCAGTCAGCAACACTCCCAATGATTGCTAAGTATATGAGCAATGAGGCAATGAATGCATATCTTGATCCCAAGAAATTATTGAACAAATCAAATATTGGTGTATTGCTAATTCCTAACTGTGATACTCCCATGCTTGCCAATAATCCAAAAACAAGGATTAAGACGATTATCACTATTAGAATAGTTGCATGCCTAAATGCTCTTGGAATAGTCTTCCTAGGATTCTTTACTTCCTCACTTAGATATGTAGCACTCTCCCAACCAAAGAAAGTGTCAGCAGCTATAAATATTGCAAGCATTAATGGCAACATTCCGGGAAAGTTTGAAAAGTCTAGATTTACAGGATTAATATGCTCTAATCCTAGGATAGCAGAGATAGCTATAGATCCAAAGGTTATTAATGCAAATGCTAGAAGAGTGAATATACTTGTTTTTAATCCAAGAGATGCAATAAATGCAAAACCCCATATAATAATTAATCCAAATATTATGGTAAATATGCTTGGTAGAGAGGGATTAAGATATTTTATTGCTCCAACAATCAACATGGAGATGGTTATATTACTAGCAAGTATTGCAAGCCATCCTACTATGAAGCTTGGAAAGATGCCAAATGCTTGTTTTGTGTATTCATACATCCCGCCAGCAGAGGGCATTCTCTCTACTAGTTCTCCAAACATACTAGCTAAAAGAATAGATATTAACCCAATAGCTATCCATGCAATAATCATCCATGGACCAGCAATTCTAGCAGTTATTGACGGTGTAAAAAACACCCCAGTACCTAGAATAGAGTTAATTATCAAGAAGAAGAGGATAGGATAACTAATACCTCTTTGTAACTTTGCGCCTTGTGGCTCTCTTCCTTCTTTCTCATCATGATGCTTCTCTATACTGCTATGACTAGTCTCCATTGTTTATCTCAATGCATTTATTATTAATAAATAATTGTTTTCATTGAGAAATAGTGAGAGCCCTGAGCCCTAAGAGATCTAAGATGTGGGATATACCAATTGTAAATAGAAATGTTTAAAAGAAGAGATTTTTCCTATTAGGATATGCCAACAAATGTAACAACTGAATATCTCCTAGCGGAAAGAGAATATCACAATGCAAAGACAAGAGAGGAAAAGATTATTGCATTAGAAAAGATGATTAGTCATTGTCCAAAACATAAAGGTACAGAAAACCTGTTAAAAACATTAAAAGAAAGACTAGCAAAATTAAGAAAAGAGCAGGAAGCAACAAGGAAGAAGGGAAGAAGTGAGGGGATATCAAAAGAAGGAGCAGCCCAAGTAGTAGTCCTTGGTTATACGAACACTGGTAAAAGCTTGTTGATTAAGAATCTAACAAATGCAGATCCAAAGATCAGTGAGTATCCCTTCACTACTACCAAGCCATTACCAGGAATGATTGACTATGATGGAGCAAAGATACAGATAATAGACACTCCAAGCTTGTTACACTACTCAGAGGATAAGAATGGTGAGAGGAACAGAGCAATATTAGGAATAGCTAGGAATGCTGATATATTAATACTAATAGCGAGGACTAAACAAGAATTATTAGAACTACTAAGCCTAGTTGAAAGTTATGGTTTCAAGATTAATAAAAAGAAGCCAGATATAGTTATAAGAAAAAATCCTAAGGGAGTTAGCATCATTGGAGAGGAACTAGTAAAGGAAAATGATAGGATATTAAGAATATTACAGGATATGGGAATAAAAAACATTGAGATTATAGTAAAAGAGCCTTGCAGTATTGAGGATATCCTATTAGTATTGAACCAAAATATTAGATTCATAAATGCAATACTCCTAATAAATAATCCTGGATGTGAGGAGATTAACACTGAAAAAGGGATTATAAGTCTTGATATAAATAATCCTAATCATCTAGAAGTATTGAAAAGAGAGATATGGGAAAGACTAGGACTAGTAAGGATATATACAAAGGAACCTGGACAAGAACCAAAAATGGACATACCAGTAGTTATAAAGAAGGGTGATACATTAAGAGAAGTAGCACAACAACTACACAAGGATTTTGTGGAAAAGTTCAGATATGCAAGAATCTGGGGTAAGAGTAGCAAGTTTCCAGGCCAAAAAGTAGGAATAGATCACATCCCAATGGATAAAGATATAGTAGAAATACATATTAAATAGTTTTTAATTAATCCTTCTTTAGAAATGATTTCTATATACATATAAGAAGGGGGTATTAACAAAATATTTAAATATTCTCTTCAAGCCCCCTCTACATGGAAAAAATAGTAAAAGGATCACTAGTAGTCCTTGACTATTCTGGGTGGACTAATGGAGAACTATTCGATACTACTATAAAAGAGGTGGCAGAGAAAAATAATTTTAAGCTAGATAAGCCTGGCCCAGTAACAATTGTTATAGGAAAAGAAATGATACTAAAAGGGATAGAGGAATTCCTAAAAGGAAAAAGTGTTGGTAGCTATAAAGTAAAACTCCCACCAGAAAAAGCATTCGGAGAAAAGAATCCTGGACTAGTTACAATCATACAAGAAAAAAAGTTTAAACAACAAGGAATAAAGCCTTACCCAGGGCTAGTAGTACAAGTCGATGGGCACATTGGAAGAATCAAAAGTGTTGGATCTGGAAGAGTAATAGTTGATTTTAATCACCCCCTAGCAGGACTAGAAGTAGAATATGATCTAGATGTCAGAGAAGTGATTAATGAGCCATTAGAAAAGGTTAAAAGGCTATTAGAGGAATTCAATATAAAACAAGAAAGGATAGAGGAAAAAGAGGGAAAGATCAGTGTATATATTAAAGATAAAAAAGAAGAAGAATTAAAACAGATTGAAAAGGCTTTAAGAGAGTTATTAGATATGGAAATAGTGGTTAAGAGTAGTGAA
>JAGGZC010000085.1 GCA_021162185.1 Candidatus Woesearchaeota archaeon
ATATGAAAAAAATTAAAAATATTTATAAATAAAGAAGTATAATTAATAGATATGCGTATAGCAATCTCTGGTACTCCTGGAAGCGGAAAGACCACTATTGCAAAGTTATTAGCAAAAAAGTTGGGATATAAGTATTATTCTATTGGTGCAATAAGAAGAAAAATGGCTAGACAGCTTGGATTAACAATAGAAGAGCTAAACGAGCTAGGAAAAAGAAAAGAGTTTACAGATAAACTTGCAGACGAGTTCATATTAAAACAGTCATCAAACGATAACATAATAATGGAAGGAAGAATGGCTCCATTATTATTAAAAAAAAGCTTGAAGATATGGCTCACTACAAGTGAGGATATTGCAAGAAAGAGAATATTTAGGGATGGGTTGAGAATAAAAGATAAAAACATAGAACCATTAAAAAGGTTTGAGCAAGATAAAGAGAGGCTAAAAGAATTATATGGCGTGGATATCTCTGAGGTAAAGTTTGATTTATCAATAGATACGAGTGATTTATTAATAGAAGAAGTACTGGAAAAGATATTGAAATACCTAAAGAGATATGGGATAGTGGTTGAATAATAGTTTAAAAATCACTTCAATATAGAAAAATATTTAAATATCCCTATATCCATATCTCTAAAAAGAGAGGGGGTTGAGACCTTGAAGAAAACCATATTATTCCTAATAATAGCAATGATTGTTTCTTCTATGAATGTATATGCCTTTACTCTAAGCATTGAACCAGTCAACAACAAGATATACCCGGATGAAGAGGCAAGCTATGTTTTGAGAATAACGAATACTGATACAACTACTCATAGGTATACATTTGGAATAAGCGGGGATGTTAGATGGATATTAGACACAATACCAGTGGTAGCAACAGTAGGAGCAAACGAAACAGTAGAAGTAGAGGTTACAATTACGCCAAAGAAGAGTGCGCTACTATCTGGTACACTTGGATATGGGGGGTATAACATCCCATTATATGTAAAGGAACAAGAAACAGGGATTTATAGAGATATATCAGTGTTTGTGTATATAGCATCATATTATCTACCAGGCATAGAATACAAACCAATAATAAGGATAATACCAGAATACGAGTCAAGTATTGATCCAAGAGAACCATTCATACTAGGATTAACTATTAGTAATAAGAATATAATAAATGTAACAGGGCTAGAGATAAGGGTTAGTTCTGATCTATTCACAAAAGACCTAGAAATGGATTTATCCCCTCTTGAAACAAAGCATGTTGAGCTAGTCTTTGAACTAGACCCTCTTTCAAGTCCAGGTTTACACAAATTCATAATAGAAGCATTATACGAGAATGAAAGCCTAGTATATGATGAGAGAAACCTCCAAATAATAGAATATAAAGACATATCTATAGATAAGAGTTCTAGTATTGTAGGCTTCCTTGTAAAAAAGACTGTTATCCATGTAAAGAATAATGGAAATAGCTTACAAGAAGTATTGATTCCATACAAGACCTGGATAGGAAAAGAGATATTATCGAGTCATCCAGGGATAACTACTAGAATAATTGATGGGGAAAAAGAGAAGGGATTCTTACTAGAGCTAAGCCCTGGAGAAGAAAGAGACATAGTAATAAAGACCCACTACTGGCCATTACTAATACTTGGATTACTAATAATAATCTCAATTATTCTATATTACTTATTGAGAAGCCCAATAGTTGTAAAGAAGGAGGCAAGAGCGATAAGTAGAGGGGAAGGGGTTAGTGAGATAAAAGTAACACTAAGAGTTAGGAATAGATCAATGAAACCAGTGTTTAAATTATTAATCAATGATTTTGTACCAAAGATAGCCTCAATTGATAGACAGCAGAAATTCATTGGTACAACTCCTCCAACAAGGATTGCTAAGCATGAAGGACTAGGAGAAAGGATTACATGGGAGATAGAGGTAATGGAGCCATACGAAGAGAGATTATTGACATATAAGATAAAGACAAAGCTAGATGTGTTGGGCTCAATGACATTGCCAAGAGCAAAGATAAGATTTGAGACAAAGAAAGGTGTGAGAGTAGTAAACAGCAACCCTGCGAGAATATAACAATAAATTTTATATCTTTTATTCTTTTTCTATATATGTATGGTATATGAACCAAGAGAGGACACATTATTATTACTATCCATAGTTAAGAAACTCAAGCTTAGGGATAGGAGGGTATTAGATATGGGTACTGGTACAGGGATAATAGCAATAACTGCTGCAAAGAAAAAAGCAAGAGTAGATGCAGTAGACATAGACAAGGAAGCATTAGTCACTACTAGAAAAAATGCAAGGAGAGAAGGTGTAAAAATAAGAGTTTATTACTCCAATCTGTTTTCCAATGTTAATACTAGATATGATTATATCTTTTTTAATGCTCCCTATTTGCCAAGAGGTGCTAGAAGCATTGTAAAGGATAAGGCATTAATAGGAGGAAAGCATGGATACGAAACCTTAGTAGAGTTCATAAAGCAGTTAAATAAACACTTAACTAGGAATGGAAAGGCATTTATTGTCTATAGTAGCCTATCAAAAGAAGAAAAAATATTGGAAGCAGCTAATAATGCGCTACTAGAACATAAAGAATTAGTAAGGGAGCATTATTTCTTTGAAGACATTATTGTCTCCAGACTAGAGAGAGATAGGACTAATAGATATCTATATGATAGGGGGATAAATATAGAATACTTCTACTCAGAGGGAAAACATTCAAGGGTTTATAGGACTAGTAATGGGATAGCAAAGATTCCTAGGAAAGGATTCGAGAAAAATATTAGGAGAGAAGCAGAAATAATTAGGTATTTGAATAATACTAATAGCTTTTTCACACCTAGACTAATAGCGAGTCATGGGTCAATACTCATAGAAGAACTAGTAAAGGGTAGAAGGATAGAAGAACTAGTAGGAGAGGAAAAACGGAGAGCATGATTCCTATTCCTTCTAGCAGCTAGACAACTAGATATTAGACATGTGAAGAAAGAAGAAATGCATATGCCTAGAAAACATGTATTGATAGGAGAAGGGTTTTATATAATTGATTATGATAGATCCCACTTTTCTCATAATCCTGGAAACCTTACTCAAGCATTACACTTTGTTATTCATCATTTAGGAATACACATAGATAAACTAATAAATGAGATGAAGAAATATAAGCATACCAATATTGAGTGGAAAAGAGAAGAGTTATTCATAGAGATTTTAAACAAGTTAGGGATGAGTGATCTATATGAAACTCTAAGATCATTGAGAGATGAGGAACTCAATAGGATTATATTTCGAGGTATAAGTAATGATTATCTCAATGTTTTTAGAGCTCTGGGTCAGATCAAGAAGGGAAATACACTTACTTATAAAGAGCTAGGAATCATGCTTGACATGCATGCTAGGAAGGTTGCGAGAATATTGGCTAGGAATCCTTTACTAATAATGATCCCTTGTCATAGAGTAGTAGGAGTGAATGATATGGGTGGTTATGTGTTGGGTGTTAAAAGAAAGAAAGAGTTGTTACTACAAGAGGCTATGCCTTAGCTTCTTTTTCTCTCTTTAGTATTTCTTCTTCTAGTCCAAGCTTCTCTATCAATTCCTTGTATCTATTCCTGATTGTTACCTCTGTGACACCTGCAACATCTGCTACCTCTCTCTGAGTTCTTTTCTCCTTGTTGAGTAATGCTGCCACATATAACGCTGCTGCAGCTATGCCTGTTGGTCCTCTACCACTTGTTAACTCTTTTTCCTGTGCTTTTTCTACTATCTCTACAGCCTTGCTTTGAGTCTTTGGACTAAGCCTTAATGCAGATGCGAATCTTGGAATATAATCCACAGGATTATTGGGAAGAATAGTTATTCCCAATTCTCTGGTGATAAACCTATATGTTCTACCAATTTCTTTTTTATCCACCTTGCTTGCTTCTTGGAGTTCATCTAATGTTCTTGGCACATCGTGTCTACGACAAGCAGCATATATTGCCCCAGCTACTACTGATTCCATACTCCTACCTCTTACTAATCCACGTTGAACTGCTAGGGTATAAATCCTTGCAGCCTCGTTTTCAACACTGCTTGGTAGGTTGAGAAAACTTGCAACTCTTCTAAGCTCAGCCATAGCCATCTTTAGGTTTCTTTCAATAGCTGTGCTTATACGTTCCTGCCATTTCCTAAGCCTGAAGAACTTGTTCTTTTGCTTGCCTTCCAGTTGGAATAAATCCTCTTTACTACCAATATCTGTTCTTAATCCTTGATCATATTGTGTAAAGGTTAATGGTGCTCCTGTTCTTCTTTTACTAGCGTCTTCATCACTGAATTCTCTCCAATCTTTTCCAAAATCAACCAGTTTGTCTTCTATTACTAATCCGCAATCCATACATATTATTTCTCCTTTTTCTCTATCCCAGTGGAGATTAACGCTTCCACATTCCGGGCAGCGTTTTATATAGTGGCCTTGTAAACCCATATTACCGCCCCCAATTAGTTTTTAAATAAAAGCATTTTTTTGCGAAAAATTTAAAAAAGAAAATATAAACTAATATATAAATTTTTTGGTTATTTATTTTTATATTTTTCGAAAAATTCCTAAAACATTTAAGAATCCTTAATCCTTCTTATCTTTGGACCCTGAGGAGTATCATCAATATGAAAACCCATACTCCTAA
>JAGGZC010000063.1 GCA_021162185.1 Candidatus Woesearchaeota archaeon
AAAATGAGATATAATGCAGATTTACATGTTCATACATATTATTCAGATGGAGTGGATTCTTCTATAGAAGTAGTTAAGAAAGCGAAAAAGCAGGATTAAAATATCTTGCAATTACAGATCATAATACTGTAAATGGGATTGAAGAAGCTATATCTTATGCTAAAAATTAAATATTATGTAATACCTGGCGTGGAAATTGCTACCAGAGATGGGGAGATTTTGGGGTATTTTATAGAATATAAAGATCATAACTTAAAAAAGGCTTTGCGAAAACTGCTTATAATTGGAATGAGTCTACTATAAGAAAGATTAATAACTATAATATGGGCAATCTAATCTTATACTTCACTAAAAATTTTGGATATTCAACACAAAGATTAAAAAATTTGGAGGAATTCCTGTCCTAGTCCATCCTTGCCTAAATCCTTCCATTTTAGATATGATTGCTAAATTTGTTAGATATGGACTAAAAGGATTAGAAGAGAAGGCTGGTGAAGGTTATAATAATTTAAGAACAAAAGAAATTGTAAATAAGATTAGAATACTAGCCAAGAAGTTTGATTTAGTATTAACCCGTGGAAGTGATTACCATGGAGAGGTATTAATAAAAGCCACTAATCGTCATCAACTTGGCAAATACTATTGCAATAAAAGAGTAGTAGTTTTATTAAGAAGAGAGAAACATATTGCTCTTAATCATTTCTGCTAGGATTTCGTGTATTTGTGATATATTCTCAGAATTATAGAAGTGGACGGCGATCCGGGCTTCCCGAGCAGAGCTCAGTACAACCCGGAACGCAGACGGGCTTGACTTCCGTGTTCGGAATGGGTACGGGTAGTTCCCCGTCGCTATGGCCGTCCCAGCTAGGTGGAAAAGAGAAGCATTTTTAAATCTTTTTATGTTTCCATTCTTTATGGGCCTAGAAGCAGTACTACTCTCTATAATGGTCTCTGTTAGCCCTATAAATTCACAATTAAGAAGACTCAAGTATAGACTAATTAGAGAGCTTCCTGATAAAAAGCAGGAGATAATTAAAGCGTTTAGAGATCCAAAAGTTAAGCATCTTGTAAGAAATTTAAACAGGACTAGGAAAGTAAGGAAAAAATATAGGAGATATACGCTTGAGGACTATGTTCGTAAACATCCAGCATTTTCCCATTTTAATCGTGGTATAGAGTTTTTAGAAGAATATGAAGGAGTATTTATGGATGTAGAGAGAAAATATAAAGTGTCAAGATATGACATTGCCGCAATTATCGGTATTGAGAGTTTGTGGGGTAGTAAGTGTGGAAAGTATCATGTTCTGCCTCAAGCTATAATATATTATATGTCTCAAACAAAGAGAAAAAGGAAGGAAGAATGGTTTAATCATATAAAAGCAATATTTGAATTCGACATAGACTACCTTTCTCCAAGCTCATTTGCAGCAGCTATAGGACTACCACAATTCTTACCTTCTAGTCTTTATTTATGGGTGGATATTAATAATAACGGGAAACCAGACTTTTTTGATCCAGTTGAGTCAATCTATTCTGTCGCGAATTATCTTGTTACTCATGGATATGAATATAGTAGAGATAAATCGTTCTATTGTTATAATCACTCAAGAGCATATGTTCAAGCAGTGAAACTATTAGCAGATATACTAAAAGGATTACAAGCCAATCTCAACCCTAGAACAAAGTCTTCTGTTTGATTGCTTCCTCTATATCTCTTTCAAGTATTGTCTTTCTCTTATCCTTCTTTGCTAATCCTATTGCTTCCTTTGCAATTCTGTGTAGCTCTCCTTCTAGATAGTTCTTTAGAGCTATCTTTGCTTTTTTACTTATTCTCTCTGCTCCATGTTGGCGGAGACATTTATCAATAGTTGTTAATCCAATTTTTACCATATTGATAATAAATAGTGTTTGTTATATAAAAATTTTTCTCTAAAATTTTATAAATAGATTTATATCAACCACCCATCCTAGTTTCATTTGTCTCTAAATCGAGATATATTCTTCCAGGCATTTTTCCCATGTTTCTAAAAACAAAGAACCCATCTGGTTCAATTGTTCCTACTTGATCCCATATATTCATTAATTCTTTGTAGTATTTTAGATCTGGAGAGGCAATGAATGTGGGAATAGCTGTTATATTATATTTTTCTATGAGTCTTCTTCCTTCTTTGCTATGGATATCTACTAGTGATTCATTAACTATCTTTACATAAAACCTTTCAAGAGTAGCTCTATGGAGATTATAGTCATAACATTCTATGCAATTAGGATCATATAGATAGGTTAGGTTTACTAGTCCTACAACTCTATTTTCAGGAATGCTATAAAATGGGGGTGTAAGCTGTGTTGATACTAAGTAGTTGTCTTTCTCGATTATTCCAATGTTTTCCCATTTCATGTTTAATAGTTTATATTCTTTTGCCTCTGGGCTTAGGATCACTGCTGGAAGTCTAGTGATATTATATCTTTCTATGAGTCCTTGTGCTAGTTCGGTGTTATAATCTGCTACTAGGTATTGCGATATATAGCATAAATGGCTTATCATTTCTCTAAACCTTGACATGTTGTTACAAACCTTGCAATCAGGGGGCTTGATCTCTATGATATTCACATATCCATATACAGAGTCGTTTAGCAAGTTGTAATATACTGGTTCTGGTGGTTGAATGATTACTTCTTGTTTCAAGAATTTTTTATCAATCCTTGCACCAAGCATATCCCAGAAATCTATTAACTGCGGATATCTTAATGGTTGTCCACTAATAATTAATACTGGTAGACGAGTAATATTCATTCTTAATAATTCTTCTTTACTAATATCTTTAGGATAGTATATCTCTTTAATGCTTGTTATTCTTGCGTTTAGTTTTCCAGCTTGATCTAGAACAGGAGTCATATTGTAACAACCAGTACAATTTACTGGTTTAATAATCACTGCTCTTAATCTAGCTGGGCTAGTAGAATAATGTAATGAGAAATAAAGAATTATTCCAATGATTATTAATGATATAATAGGAAGAGCTATTATTAATCCTTTCTTCATGGCTAAGGATTAATTAGTAGATATAAAAATCTATTGTTTTTTATCCTCTCCCTCATGTACAAGGAAGCCTCTGTCAATCTTTGTAATAGTGGGACGCTTACATTTAAGTTGTCTTATAATATATTCAGAGGCTTTTACTGGTAGTGTGTGTGATCCACAAGTATAGACATCTACCGCTGCATATCCATACTCTGGCCATGTATGAATACTTATATGCGACTCTGAGACAACTACTACCCCTGTAACTCCTTGTGGATTAAACTTTCTAAAATGTTTATCTAATACATTTGAATTAGCGATCTTTGCAGAATTCGTTAATATTTGTTCAATCCTTTCAAGATCATCAAGAATGCTTTTATCACAATCATATAAATCTAGAATTACATGCATGCCTATAGGGTCTTGTAGAGCTGGCACCGTCAGCTTTTTTTGATCCATGGCTCCCACCTCCAATATGCTTATATATAGTTTTTTAAATTCTCAGAATAACTCTGAATTTTATTTTGTAAATAAGAATTGCTTTTAAATTTTTTTATATGAATAAAGATCTAAACAGAGCCTTTCTATTAAACTATTTTTTTCAATATTGAAAAGAATTTGTTTCTCGTGTAAAAAACAAAACATTTATATACCTCCTCGTCAATAAGTCACTATATTGGGCAATATTTGCCCTAAAAAGGAGGGGGTGAAAAGAAATGGCACAAAAAGTAGCAAGAGTAGGAATAAAGAAAGAGCCAGGCTGGCTATACTTTGTAGACAAGAAAGGAGACATAAGTAGAGCAGAGATGGCAAGAGCTGGAAGAAAGAGAGTAAGAGTAAAGAAGGAAAAAGTAGCAAAAGTAGGAATAAAGAAGGAAGAAGGATGGCTATACTTTGTAGACAAGGACGGAGACATTAGCAGAGTCAAGATGGCTCGTGGAAGAAAAAGGAAGAGAAGAAGGTAAAACCCATTTATTTTTCTTTCAATTCTTTTCTTCTCGCTTCTAATAATCTTTCTTTCATGCCCATAAATCTTGCAGCAGTTAAAACCTTTACTCCTACATGTTCTCCATGAGAAAAAACATTCCTAAAATTCTCTCTATAATTTATATCTCTCAATAGGTGATGATCCACAATAATTGTTTTTACATTTGAATTGTCCATTATCCATATAAGGTTTTCTTGAGCCATAGATAAATCCTTCTTAGTCATTCTATATCCAAGCATATAAGTTGGTGGACCACCAATAATTAATAATCCAGGATTTCTCTCAGTAATCCATTGAGCAGTGCTCTTAACCATTGGCCCCTGCACATCTGGTGCAAATACAAGGGCAGTATTAGCATCTCTAATATAGATCATTATTACATACCCCAATCTAGTATTTTCTCTTCCATGCCATACTGGTGGAGAGAACATTAGGTCATCAATTTCTAATCCATCACAATAAATTATCTCTCTAGCAATTGGTTTTGCAATCTTTTCAAATACATATCCTCTCTTCTTCTGGGAAAAGTTAATGTTCTTATTTCTATCCTTTACATATATTGTTTTATCTTGATAAGCTGCCTTTACAAATTCCTCATCATCTGGGAATGGATGATGATCATAGTGGTAGTGAGATATAAAGACTTCATTCACTTTTTTTAATTCTCTTATAATCTTTTCCCTGTCTCTTTCTAATGCTTCTAGTTCTAATCTACTAGGTGATAGTCCATATCTACTTGGCCCAATAGCTATTCCAGGATCTAGTAATATTTTATGCTTATTAGTCTTTACAAGAGTCGCCATGCTCCTAACAGAGAAACTATCAAATGCTAAGAGTTTTATCTCCATGTATTAAGAAAACACAAAAAGATTTATAAATAATTCTATTCAGGACATAGAAATGCCTAAGCTGTTAACTGGTAGAAGGGTTAGTGAAGCGCTAACACATAGAATAGAGAGAAAGATTCTTCATAAGATTGCACTATTAACTCCTAGATGGGTAACACCAAACATGTATAGCTATGCAGCGATAACTAGTGGTATACTAATAGGTATAAGCTATTATCTCGTGAATAATAATAGACTATTCTTGTTATTAGCGAGTCTTTTCATATTTTTTCACTGGTTGTTTGATAGCATGGATGGCACTTTAGCAAGACATAGAGGTATTAGCAGTGAGAAATATGGTTACTATCTAGACCATTTCTGTGACATGTTAACAGTATTATCCATAGGAATAGGAATAGCCTTTTCTGGTATAGCAC
>JAGGZC010000034.1 GCA_021162185.1 Candidatus Woesearchaeota archaeon
AGTATCTTCTTCTCCAGATTCGGAAAGAAAAATGAATTCGCTTTTGCGACTATCGTAGTATAAGTTATGATATAATCTAAATTCCTCACTTATTTCCACATCCTCTTTCCAGCGTCCATGAAATGATCTGTATATTACAAGTGGTTCAAATGGTATTTCTCTACGAATACCTCCGAATCGCTCATAATGAATAGCACCATCAAGTCCTTCCTGCCAAAAACCCGGATGTCCATATCCAATTTCTATATCCCAATCAGAATGTCCGAGGACTTTTTGTATAAAATCTTTTTTATTGGGAACAAGACCGCAAAATGTGCTGTAATCTCCTTTTTTTTCTTTATGGAGATCAAACACCGTTATCCACGGGTCTGTTAGCCGATTTCTTGAGAGTTCTTTTTGCCAATCCTCAAACTTTAAGAATTGTATTTCACCCATTTATAATTACCTCCTATGACCTACCTTTAGGCAGATGGCGTATAACACCAATTTCCCGTAAAGTTTTCGGGAAACTACATAATTTTAATGGTATCCGATATTTATATGTTTTTATGAATCTATTAGTTTATTATACATTTTTCTCCAATTTTTCAATATAGAAAAATTTTAATCAATTATCTTTGAGTTAAGATGTTTATAGGGATCATAATCCAAAACCTTTATAAACCCCTTCTTTTTCCCAGCCTAAACCATTCATATAATAAGAATAAGACAAAGAATCAAACTGCCTGACAAGGAGGGATCTCCTAGGAGACTAGGAGTTCTATGATCCCTCTGGAATAGGCACTTAGAAAATGGCAAAGGCAAGAAGCCCGAGACATGGAAGTATGCAATATTGGCCCAGAAAGCGTGCTAGAAGGATCTATCCAAGGATTAGGAACTGGGCTAATATAGGCTTAGGATTACAAGGATTCATAGGCTATAAAGCTGGAATGACACATGTAATTATTACTGATACAAGAAAGAATTCTCCTACAAAGAATCAGGAGATAATGCTACCAGTAACAGTTATAGAAGCACCAGCAATGGAGGTAATAGGTGTAAAGACATATAAGGCCACAATTGAAGGATATAAAACAATAAAGACCTATATATTCAAGAAGAATAAGGATCTTGAAAGAAGATTAAAACTTGGAAAGCTACATGATCCAAGCGTGTTAGACTCCTTGCAGGATGGTATTGACTTATTAACAGTTCTAGTAGCAACAAGACCAAGTCTCACGGGCATAGGAAAAAAGAAGGCAGACATTTTAGAGATGAGTCTTGGAGACGGATCACTACAAGAAAAGATTAGCATAGTAAAGGAATTATTAAACAAACCTATAACGCCTGATCAGATCTTCAAGCCTGGGCAACTCGTAGATGTACATGGAGTCACGAAAGGAAAAGGAACACAAGGCCCTGTAAAAAGGTTTGGGGTATCTCTTAGGAGTCATAAGTCAGAGAAAACTATTCGTGGCCCTGGAAGCCTTGGTCCATGGAATGCACAAGGAAAAATAATGTGGAGAGTTGCAAAGGCAGGACAAACAGGGTATCATACAAGAACAGAGCATAACAAGAAGCTACTAGCAATAGTTAAACCCGAAGAAGTAAATCCAGCTGGAGGCTTTATAAGATATGGATTATTAAAGAATCAAGCAATACTGATATATGGATCAGTCCCAGGCCCTGCTAAGAGACCAATAATAATAACACAGCCTACAAGAAAACCAGAGAAAGCATGGGAAGAACCAGTAGAGATAAAATATATTGATAAAAACTCTAAACAGGGAGTATGAAAATGGATGTAAAGATATTTGACATAACTGGGAAGGAGAAAGGGAAGACAGAACTACCAGAACAATTCAAAGAAGAAGTAAGAGAAGACCTAATCAAGAAGGCATTCCTAGCAATAATGAGTCATAAGAGACAGCCATATGGCGCTTGGCCAATGGCTGGTAAAACATATGTTGCATGGACAAGTAAAAGGAGGAGAGATTATCGTGGAAGTTATGGTTACGGGATATCCAGAACGCCCAAAAAAGTGTTAACAAGAAGAGGAATGAGGTTTTACTGGGTTGGAGCATTTGCTCCAAACACTGTTGGTGGAAGAAGAGCACACCCACCAAAGGCAGAAAAGAAATGGGCATGGAAAATTAATGACAAGGAGAGAAGAAAAGCCATAAGATCAGCTATGAGTGCTACAATGATAAGAGAAATAGTGGAGACACGAGGGCACAAGGTTCCTGAGAACTATCCATTCATAGTTGATGAATCAATAGAAAAGGTTTCAAAGACAAAGGAATTGAGAAAAATCCTGGAAACACTTGGCTTTAAAGAGGAATTAGAAAGAGCTGAAAAGAAAAAGATTAGGGCAGGAAAGGGAAAGATGAGGGGAAGGAGATATAGGAAGAAGAAATCCATACTAATAGTTGCAAGTGATACCTCAATACTAGAAAAGGCAGCTAAGAATATTCCAGGGATAGATGTTGTAAGGGTTGATAGCTTGAATGTTGAACTCCTAGCACCAGGAACACATCCAGGAAGAGTAACACTATACACAACGAATGCTATTGAAAAAATTAGGAAAGAAAAATTATACATGTGAAAATGAAGAACTCAACAATACTGGAGGCAGCACTCACAACCGAGAAAGCTATAAGGCTATTAGAGACAGAGAACAGTGTGACATTCATAGTTGATAGAAGAGCAAGTAAGAATGAAATAAAAAGAGAAGTAGAGAGAATATTCAATGTGAAAGTAGAAAGAGTAAACACAATGATCACACCCAAAGGAAAAAAGAAGGCAATAGTAAAACTCACAAAGGAGTATAAAGCTATGGATGTTGCTACAAAGCTAGGAGTGTTATAAAGGTGTAAGGATGGGTAAAAGGCTTATACAGCAAAGAAGAGGACGGGGAACAACAAAGTATATTAGCACTAGCTTTAGATATAAGGGAGATGCCACCATTCCCAATATTGAAGGAGAGGGAATAATAAGAGAATTTTATAGAGATGCAATCCACTCAGCCCCATTAATGGAAGTAATGGTTAATGATTCAAAAATATTAATGGTAGCCCCAGAAGGAGTTAGAACAGGCCAGAAAATCTATATAGGGGGAAGTGCTGAAATCTCTCCTGGGAACGTGTTGCCACTAGAATCCATACCAGAGGGAATACCAATATATAATATTGAAAAAGTGCCTGGAGATGGTGGCAAATTTGTGAGAGCCTCTGGTACAAGTGCAAGAATAGTTATGAAGACAGATAAAGGCGTAATAGTAGAACTACCAAGTAAGAAGAGAAGAGTATTTCATCCAAAGTGTAGAGCAGTAATAGGCATAGTTGCTGGTGGTGGTAGACCAGAGAAACCATTAGTAAAAGCAGGAAAGGCATATCATATAATGCGTGCTAAACACAAGAGATATCCAATAGTGAAAGGAGTAGCAATGAATGCTGTTGATCATCCACATGGAGGAAGTAGGAGCAGCCATAAGGGTAGACCAACCATTGCTCCACATAATGCTCCACCAGGAAGAAAAGTTGGAAAGATAAGACCAAGAAGAACGGGTAAGAGGAAGAAGTAAAAATGGCAAAAGAGTTTAGATATAGAGGATACACACTGGAAGAATTACAAAAGATGAGTTTAGAAGAGCTAGCACAGATATATCCAGCAAAGTTTAGGAGGCATGTGAAGAGAGGATTAACCCATGAAGAGAAGAAAGTCTTAGAAAAACTTAGAAAAAAGGGAGTAGCAAAGACCCATGCAAGAGAAATGTTTATACTCCCAGAAATGGTTGGAAAAGTAGTCATGGTGCATAATGGAAAAGAATTCGTGAGAGTAGAGATCAAGCCAGATATGCTAGGGCATAGACTAGGAGAGTTTGCGCTAACAAGAAAGAGACTACAACACGGAGCACCAGGAATAGGAGCAACTAGGAGTACTGCACACTTAAGCATGAAGTAAGAGTGAGAAAAATGTATAGATACAGCTTTCAGGGATATGATAAGGAAACTATGGCAAGAGCATTAGGTAGAAGTCTAAGCATATCCACAAAGCATGCAATAGAAATAGCTAACTATATAAGAGGAAAAAAACTAAGTGCAGCTCAAAAACTATTAGAACTAGCCATAGAGAAAAAGAAGCCAATACCATTTAGAAGGTTTACAGAGGGAGCAGGCCATAAAAAGGGAGTAGGACCAGGAAAATTTGTTGTAAAGGCCTCGAGAGAAATCCTAAAGCTGCTAAGAGAAGTGGAGGCAAATGCTACAGCTAAGGGTATAATGGATCCAGTCATAATTCATATCTCGGCAAAGAAGGCATCGATACCCCTACACTATGGTAGGCGTCCTGGAAGAAAAATGAAGCGTACACATGTGGAAGTAGTAGTAACAGGAATAGTTGAGAAGAAAGAAAAACAAGGAGTGGAAAAGAAAAAAGAGAAAGAAATAAAGACAGAAGAAAAGAAGGAAGAGAAAATAGTAGAAAGTAAGGAAGGAGTAAAGGAAAAGATACATGTAGAAGAAAAAGTAGGGGAGCATATAGAAAAAGAAAAGCAAGAAAAGAAACAAGAAAAGGAAGAAGAAAAGAAGGAAGAAAAGAAAGAAGTAAAACCAAAGAGGAAAACAACAAGAAAGAGTACTGGGACAAAGACAAAGAGATCTACAAAGAAGACAACAAAAACAACAAAGAAAAAGAAAAAGGGTGAGAAGCAATGATTGAAAATAAGTTTATAAGAGAGGCAATAAGAGCATATGAAGTAAAGGAATATATTCATCAAAGACTCAAAAAAGTAGGGTTAAGTGATGTAAAGCTACAAAAAACTCCTCTAGGAGAGAGAATACTCATAAAAACCTCTCGCCCAGGACTAGTAGTGGGTAGAGGGGGATCAAATATTCAAGCACTCACAAAGGAGTTAAAAGAAAAATTCCAGTTAGAAAACCCACAAATAGAGATAGAAGAAGTAACTGATTACTATTTAGACCCAGCAATAGTTGCAGAAATGATTGCCAACTCACTTGAGAGATATGGGACAAAAGGATTTAAAGGAATAGCTCATAAAGCATTACAAGACGTTATGAAGGCTGGAGCTAGAGGAGTAGAAATAACAATCTCTGGACTAGTGCCAAGCCAGAAGGCAAAGACATGGAGATTCAGAGCAGGATATATGAAGAAGAGTGGAGACATTGCAATGCATGGAGTGAGGAAAGCACATAGAGTAGCACAGCTCAAGAGATGCGTAATAGGAGTAGGTGTGAGAATCCTCCCACCAGATGTTAGGCTTCCAGATGATATATTCATAAAGGAACAACAAATAGTTGAAGAGAAAGAAGAGCCAAAGATAAAAGAACAAGAAGCAGTAGAACAAGAAAAGCAGGAACAAGTAGAAAAAGAGAAGGAGAGAAAAGAAAAAGAGGAGCAAAAAGAGAAAAAAGAAGAAGCTAAGGAAAAGAAGACAAAGAAAAAAACAACGAGAAAGAAGAGTTCGAAGAGTACAACAAAAAAGAAGACAACTAGGACAAGTACAAAGAAAAAATCATCAACAAGGAAGAGGAGTAAAAAATGAAATTACATGAACTAAGAGCAATGAGCAAAGAGGAATTAGAAAAACGGCTTGAAGAGCTTAGAAGAGAATTAGTTAAGCTCAGAGCTCAAGCAAAGACAGGGGCAGCTCCAAAAAACACGATGCAGATCCGTAATACTAGAAGAGAGATCGCTCGCATACTCACACTATTAAAAAATGGTTGAAATAGACCCCTTAACAGGTCTGCCAAAAGAACTAGGAATAGGAGAAATCCTTGCAAAGGAGAGCCAGCGAATAAAGATAAGAAAGGTGAAGAGAAGGTTTGGAAAGATAGCAACAGTCATTGAAGGCTTGACAGACAAGCAAATAAACTTGAAACAACTAGCAAAGAAGCTTAAGAATAGCCTTGCATGTGGAGGCACCTTTGACAAGGAGCAAGGAATCATTGAACTACAAGGAGACCATAGGATAAAGGCAAAGAAAATATTGATAGAAGAAGGGTTCAACCCTGACTCAATAGAAGTGGAGTAAGAAAATGGATATCAATGACCCAAGGAGACAGAACTACATAGGCAGAAGGCTAAAAGTAATAGATGCGAACAATAAGACACTCATAGGTATAGAGGGATTAATAGTAGATGAAACAATGAAAAGTTTGAAAATAATGACTCATAAAGGGGAAATAAAAACAATACTTAAAAAGGGATCAAGACTCCTCATAGGACCTTGGCATATAAACGGAGAAGAGATAATGAAGAGGCCTGATCAAAGAATCAAGATGAGAATCAAAGAAGCATTAAAGATAAGACAACAACCATTAATGGTGTAAAAATGGCAGAAGAAAAACAATGCAAGGATAAGAAATGTCCAATACATGGAAATGTAAAACCAAGAGGAAAGATATTCATTGGTAGAGTGAAATCTGCAAAGATGCAGAACACAGTTATAGTAGAATGGGAGAGAAAGTTTTACTTAAAGAAATATGAAAGATATGAGACAAGGAGAAGTAGAGTAGCAGCACATAATCCTGAATGTCTCAATGCTAGAGAAGGAGATATAGTAAAGATACAAGAAACAAGACCCTTGAGCAAGACGAAACACTTTACAATCATAGAAATAGTTAAGAGGGCTGGAGAACAATGAAAGGTGTAACGGCAAGAATTACAGGAGCACTGCAAGTAGGGAGTAGAGTCCCAACATGTGACAACTCTGGGGCAAGAGAAATAAAAATCATAGCAGTCAAGACCAAAAAAACAAGAAAAGGAAGAAGATCAGAAGCAGGTATAGCTGACCTAGTAATAGGATCAGTTACAAAGGGAAAGACAGAGATGAAAGGACAAATAGTAGAAGCAGTAGTAGTGAGACAAAGAAAGGAATATAGAAGACCAAATGGTATGAGAGTAAAATTTGAAGACAATGCAGTAGTAATACTAAAAGATGAATTCGGAAATCCAAAGGGAACAATCTTTAAGGGACCAATAGCTAAAGAAGTAGCGGAACGCTGGCCTGGAATAGCAAAGGTTGCAACAATGATACTATAAAATGGCATCTAAGAAATATAGTAGGAAATGGAAGCAAAGCAAGCAACCAAGAAAGCAGAGAAAGTATAGATACAATGCTCCACTACATGTAAGACAAAACTTTATGCACAGTCACCTATCCAAAGAGCTAAGAGAAAAGTATAATAGGAGAAGCTTCAGGGTTGCAAAGGGAGACACAGTGATAGTGATGAGAGGGACATATAAAGGATACAAAGGAAAAGTAGAAAGAGTAGATCTCAAAAAGTTAAAAGTATACATCGCTGGACTAACACTAAAGAAAAAGGATGGGAGCACTGTTCCTATAAGTATAGATCCATCAAATATAATGATCATAGAGCTAAACCTTGAGGATAAGAAGAGAAGAGAAAGATTAGAAAAAAATATCAAGGTAGAGGGATAAAATGGGTAAGAGACATTTAAAGAGGATTTCAGCACCAAGAACCTGGCCAATTCCAAGGAAGACTGGTGGGAGATTCATAATAAAACCACTACCAGGAGGACAAGTATTAGAGCACACATTACCATTAGGAGTAATACTTAGAGACCTATTAAAGAAAGCTAATACAAGGAAAGAAGTTAAAAGAATATTACATGAAAGACTAGTAGAGGTTGATTGTAGAACTAGGAGAAGAATAGAACACCCAGTGGGACTATTCGATACTATAAGAATGCCAACAATCAAGGAAGCATATAGAGTAATACTAGACAAGCATGGAAAATTAGGATTAATAGAGATACCCCTAGAAGAAGCAGAGAAAAAGATAGTGAGAATAAATGTGAAGAAACATATCCATGGAGGGGATCTCCAACTAGGATTAAGCGATGGAAGAACAATGATAATAAAAAAAGAGGATAAGGACAAATATAAAGTTGGAGATTCACTACTCATAAAGCTTCCAAGTCAAGAAGTATTGGATCACTATAAACCAGAGAAAGACTCATGGGTGTATATCTTTAGAGGAAAACACGCAGGAAAGATTGGTATCCTACAAGAAATAGAAGAAGGATTAATCATATTAAAAGTGCATGAAGAAGAGATAAGAACAAGGAAGGATTATGGAATAGTTATAAGCCACCCTGGACAGGAACCAGTAATAAGATTAGTAGAGTAAAATGGCTGAAAAAGAAAATAATAGGAAGGAGAACCCAATGAGGAGCATAATGATAGAAAAGGTAGTATTACATGTAGGAACAGGAAAAGAAGTAAGAGACCTAGAGAGAGGAGAGAAGCTATTATCAAAGTTTACATCACAGAAGATTACAAAGACACTTGCAAAGAAAAGGATACCAACATGGGGTATAAGACCAGGATTACCCATAGGAGTAATGGTCACACTTAGAGGAAAAGATGCGGAAGAGATACTTGAAAGATTGTTGAAAGCAAGAGATAACAAATTAAAAGAATCATGTTTCGATGATTATGGAAACATAAACTTTGGAATAGAAGAATACATCGAGATACCAGGACTAAAGTATGATCCAGAAATAGAGATAATGGGTTTACAGGTAAGCATTGCTCTAAGAAGAAGAGGGCAAAGAGTGCAACACAGAAAAGTTAAGAGATCAAAGATAGGGAAGAATCATAAAGTGTCAAGACAAGAAGCAATAGAATACATGAAGAATAAATATGGATTAATAGTGGAGGCTGAGTAAAAATGACTGCTTCACACTACACAAAGGTCTTAAAGCAAATAGGGCACAAGCCTGGGAAAGTAAAAGTATGGGAAAAGCATAATACACCAAAACAAAGAGTTGGAGATGCAAAGAGATGTAGGAGATGTGGAAGGAGAAAGGCACATGTTAGTAAATATGGGTTACACCTATGTAGGCAATGCTTCAGAGAAATAGCACTAGAATTAGGATTCAAAAAATATGGTTAAGGTGAAAAAATGTCAATGAACGATACATTAGCAGCAGTGTTAAGTCATATAAACAACTATGAACAAAAAAACAAGCCAGAGGTATTAACAAAGTATAGCTCAAAGATTATTAAAAAAGTATTAGATCTATTACAAAGAGAAAACTATATAGCGGGATACGAGGAGATAGAAGATTCAAAGGGTAACCTTTTAAGAATATATCTTAATGGAAATATAAATCGAGTGGGAGCGATAAAGCCAAGGTTTGCGGTGAAGGCAACTGAATATGAAAAATTCGAAAAGCGCTATCTACCAGCAAAAGGATTTGGAATATTAATAGTATCAACAGTTAAAGGATTAATGACACATTATGAAGCAAAACAACAAGGACTAGGAGGAAGACTAATAGCGTACTGCTATTAAAATGGCAAAGCAGGATATAAAGATGGAGATAGAACTACCCGAAGGAGTAAGCGCAATAGTAGAGAATAGAATAATGAAGATCCAAGGACCCAAAGGAATAGTAGAAAGAAAACTCCTAATACCAAGAGTAAGTGTAAAAGTAGAGAATAACAAGATAATTATGGAGGCAAAGAAAGCAACAAAGAGAGAATACAAAATGATGGCAACATATAGAGCACATTTCAAGAATATGATAAAAGGAGTAACACAGGGACATGTCTATAAATTAAAGATACTCTCAAGTCACTTCCCAATGCAGGTAAGTTATAAAAACAATGTATTAGAAGTGAGAAACTTTTTCGGTGAAAAACATCCAAGAAAACTAGTAATCCCACAAGGAGTACAAGTAAAGATTGATGGACAATTAATAATCCTTGAAGGAATAGACAAAGAGTTGGTAGGAAACACAGCATCACTAATAGAAAAGCTTACGAGAAGAACAGGCTTTGATCCAAGAATATTCCAAGATGGAATATATATCATTGAAAAGGATGGTAAGAAAATAGTGTGATAAAAATGATTGAGAGGCTCCTAGAGATAAAAAAGTGGATAAAGAAAAAGAAACCAAAGTTTAAGCGTAGGAATTATGGTAAAAAGAAGCGCTTATCAGATTCATGGCGAAAACCTAGAGGATGGCAGAACAAGCAGAGATTACAGAAAAAAGGGAAGCCAGCAAGAGTAGAACCAGGATATGGATCACCAAGAATAGTTAAAGGATTAACAAGGAGAGAGGGCCTAAGAAAAGTATTGATTAGGAATATCAAAGAATTAGAAAGAATTGATAATCAGACAGAAGGAATAGTCATAGCATCATCAATCGGACTAAGGAAAAAGATAGAGATATGGAAAAAGGCAGAAGAATTAGGAATAATAATCATTGAGCCCACAAAGAAACAACTAGAAGAAATGTTGAAGAGACACGAAGAAGAAAAGAAAAAAAGAGCAGAAAAGAGAGCTAGAAAAGCAAAAGCAAGAGAAAAGAAAACTAAAGAAGAAAAAGAAGAGAAAAAAGAAGAAGAGAACAAAGAAAAGAAACTAGAAGAAGAAAAAGAAAAAATATTAACAAAGAAACAGTAAAGGTGTGATCATGGATTTGAAACTACAAAAAAGGATTGCTGCAAAAATCCTGAAATGCTCACCACAAAGAGTGAAATTCCAAGAAGAAGCATTAGAAGAGATAAAAGAAGCAATAACAAGAATGGATATAAAGAGATTAATATCTAGAGGAATAATATACAAAGAACAAGCAAGAGGAATAAGTAGCGTAAGGAAAAAGAAGAATAAAGAACAGAAAAAGAAGGGTAGAAGAAAAGGGCCTGGTAGTAGGAAGGGGAAAAAGACTGCAAGAATGCCAAAAAAGGAAGCATGGATGATAAGAGTAAGAGCACAAAGAAGATTAATCAAAATATTAAAACAAGAAGAATATATAGATGCAAAGACATATAGACTACTCTATAGAAAGATAAAGGGAGGAACATTTAGAAGCAAGAGACATGTATTACTATACATTCATGATCACGAATTAGCAATAAAGCCAATACCAGAAGAAATATTAAAGAAGAGGATCTAAAATGGCAAGGCACACAATATATACAGTAAAAAAGCGTAGAAGGAGAGAGGGAAAGACAGATTATAGGAAAAGATTAAAGATACTCTCCTCAAGAAAGCCCAGACTAGTAGTGAGAAAGACAAATAAATACATAATTGCACAAATAATCATGTTTGATCCAAGAGGAGATAGAGTCATAGCATCTGCTCATAGTGGAGAACTAGAAAAATATGGTTGGAAGCTCTCAAAGAAGAATATGCCAGCAGCATATTTACTAGGATTATTAATAGCAAGAAAGGCAGAGGGGAAAGTGAATGAAGCGATACTAGACATTGGATTATATCCAGCTATTCATGGTTCAAGAATCTTTGCAGTTGCAAAAGGAGCAATCGATGGAGGATTAAACATAAATATAGGAGAAGAAGCCCTCCCAAGAGAGGATAGAATTAAAGGAGAGCATATTGCCAAATATTATGAATCAAACCCAGACAAGTTTAACAACTATAAAAAGATGGGATTAAAACCAGGAGACATTGAAAAGATGTTTGAAGAAGCAAAGAAAAAGATAGGTGCATAGTCATGGAAGAACAAGAAAAAATAGAGGAACCATCAATGGAACCAATCGAAGAAGAAAAAGTATCCAAAGATGTAGAGGCAAGACTAGAAAGAATAGCTGAGTGGAAGCCTAAGACAGAGTTGGGTAGAAAGGTAAAAGCAGGAGAAATAAAAGATATAGATGAGATACTTGATAGTGGTCAAACAATCCTAGAACCAGAAATAGTAGATGCACTACTTGACTTAGAAGCAGATTTAATATTCATTGGTCAGGCAAAAGGAAAGTTTGGAGGAGGAAAACGTAGAGCTTTTAGAAGCACACAGAAAAAGACAGAGGAAGGGAACAAGATTCATTTCGAGGCAATGGCAGTTGTAGGAGATAAGAATGGACACGTAGGCATTGGTTATGGTAAAAGCACTGACACATTGCCAGCAAGAGAAAAAGCAATAAGGAATGCAAAGCTAAACATTTTCAGGATTAGACGTGGATGTGGAAGCTGGCAGTGTAGTTGTAGAGAATCACACTCCATTCCATTCAAAGTGGTTGGGAGAGAGGGGAGTGTAGAAGTAACATTAATGCCTGCTCCTAAGGGAAAAGGAATAGTTGCAGAGAAAGAGGTTGCAAAGGTATTGAGATTAGCAGGGATAAGGGATATATGGATGAAGAGTAGGGGGCAGACAAGAACAAAGGTTAATTTAATCAAGGCACTTGAAAAAGCACTGAAAAATCTTTCAACAACAAGGATACAAGAGAAACATATCGATATGTTGAACCTCTCAGAAGGGTCTAGAAAGCTATATGGAGAGTGAAAAAATGGAGAAGAAGTATGCAGTCATATTAATCCGTGGAAGAATAGGGATGAGTCATGATAAAAAGAAGACACTAGACTTACTAGGACTATATAGAAAGAATTATTGTGTAATAATCCCAGCTACAAAGGAATACGAAGGCATGCTTCGAAAAGTCAAAGATTATGTAACTTGGGGCGAGATAAAACCAGAAGTAGAGAAAAAACTCATAGAAAAGAGACAAGAAATAGACAAGAAAAAGAACAAACCCAAGAAGTTTTACAGATTAGCACCACCAATAGGTGGATTTGAGAGAAAGGGAATAAAAAAGCCCTATACAATTGGAGGTGCTCTAGGATATAGAGGAGAAGCAATAAATGATTTAATAGAAAGAATGCTTAGATAAGAGTGGATAACCATGAGGTTCAAGAAAAAGAAAGTAACAAAGATGAGGGGATCAAAAACCCATGGATATGGGTCAAAGAAAAAGCATAGAGGAGCAGGAAATAGGGGTGGGAGAGGAAGAGCTGGTAGTGGAGCAAAAGCTGATCAAAAAAAGCCATCATTCTGGAAGGATAAGTCATGGAGATATGGGATATATGGGTTTAAACCACCAAAACAAAAAAAACCGAGAACAATAAATGTTGGGCATTTATCAGATATTATTGATACACTAGTAGAGAAAGGCATAGCCAAGCTGGAAAAAGATACATATCATATTGACTTATCCAAGATTGGAATAGACAAACTTTTAGGTGGGGGGAAGGTAACAAAAAAGATTATTATAAAAGTAAAGGAATACACTGATTCTGCAAAAGAAAAGATTGAATCCCTAGGTGGATCAATACAATGACTAATCCAATCAATAGTATAGCAGAAGCAATACCAGAAGTAGCGAGGCCAAAAGAAGCAAGACTAGGGTTTAGAGAGAAACTTAAATGGACACTCATAATACTTGTATCTTACTATGTTTTATCATTGATCCCTCTCTATGGTATGGATCCTTCAAGCATTCAAAGATTTGAATTCTTCTCAACAATCCTTGGAGCTAGCTTCGGAAGCTTGATCACTCTTGGAATAGGGCCAATAGTAACTGCTAGCATTGTACTACAACTCTTAGTAGGAGCAGGTATAATCAAGTTAGATCTAACTACCAAGGAAGGAAGAGAAACATTCCAAAGCATGCAAAAATTGTTATCAATAATATTCATAGTCCTAGAAGCAGCAGTATATGTATTTATGGGGGGGTTAGCACCATCTAGAACATTAACTGGTAGTAGTTATTTCTATATGCAACTATTTTTAATACTCCAGATAGTTATTGGTGGATTATTAATCCTATACATGGATGAAGTTGTTAGTAAATGGGGTTTTGGTAGTGGTATAAGCCTCTTTATACTCGCAGGAGTAGCTAGACGAGTATTTGTCAGAGCATTCAATCCCTTACCATCACCTACTAATCCAGACATGCCCTCAGGAGCTATTCCTGGAATGCTTAAAGCTATAAGCATGGGAGATCCTACGGCTGCTGCTATATTACTATCCTCCATACTTGCAACACTACTAGTATTCTTCATAGTTGTATATGCACAAGCAATAAGAGTAGAAGTACCATTAAGCTATGGAATGGTTAGGGGCTATGGGGTGAGATGGCCATTGAGATTCTTTTATACTAGCAATATCCCAGTAATATTAATAGCTGCTCTACTTGCAAACATCCAACTATTTGGAAGATTAATAACAGGAAATGAATATAGTTGGCTTCAAGGAATAAACATTGTTCAAAAATTAATAACCAATAGTCTTGCTCCGAGAGACTTACTACAAGCATTAGTATATGTAGCCATAATGGTGTTTGGCTCAGTGGTCTTTAGCTTATTCTGGGTTCAGACATCTGGATTAGATGCGAGAAGTCAGGCAAGACAAATAGCTGCATCTGGATTACAAGTAGCAGGATTTAGACGAGACCCACGCGCAATTGAAAGACTACTAAATAGATATATTCCAGCATTAACAGTTGTTGGAGGAGCATCTATTGGACTATTAGCAGCACTAGCAGACCTCACAGGTGCATTAGCAAGAGGAACAGCTATATTGCTAGCAGTTATGATCACATACAATTTATATGAAGAGATCGCTCAACAACACGCAATGGATATGTACCCAGTATTAAAGAAGGTTATAAAGAGATAAGAGAGGCTTCTGTTAACTTTATTGTTGATTAGATGGAAGAAATAAAAATTGTTCAGTCTTTGTTCCACTATTATCTCTTAGGATTTCCATTCACCTAAACATAAATCAACATAAAGGAGAATCATAAAAAAGTAAGATTGGAGTACAAAAAACATATAAACGATATTTAATTACATATTATTCCATGATAAGAATAAGGAGTTTAAGAAAGAATGATAAGCTGAATGAGTTAATCGAGTTATCTAGGTTATTTTTTGAAGAATATAAATCATTTCATCCATTTTTTGTTTGGATAAGTTAAGGGATAGTCACATTGAAGAATTTTTTTCTAGATTCTTAGCCAATAAGAATGGTAAGGTATTAATTGCGATTGATGAAGATAAAAAGGAGATTATTGGATATATTGCATTTTCAATTAAACAGCGACCAAGATTCTACAAGATTAAAAGAGTAGGATATATTCATGGATTAATGGTTCATAAGGATTATAGAAGAAAGGGAATTGGGAAACAATTAATGGACAATGCTCTAAAATTTTTTATAAAACATGATGTAAAATACCTTTACTTGGAGACCTCAGTAGATAATATTAATGCAATAAATTTTTATAAGGAACTAGGTTTGGAGCCTTTAAGAATAGAATTTATCGGTAAATGTAAATAAGTAAAACTTATTTAAAATGTTTCTGCGCTATCAAGATAG
>JAGGZC010000012.1 GCA_021162185.1 Candidatus Woesearchaeota archaeon
TAGTAATATTATACTATCTCATAAGCATGAACACATTTATCATGAATTATATTGAGAGACAATTTAAATTATCTATCTGGAAGCTTGGACCAACGGAGGCTAGAATGCTACTCATCATATTGAATATAGCAGCAATATTCATTACTAATACTTTTACAGTTTATGGATTAGAACTATCATTCCTAGACATAGTATTACTACCAGTAGAGATAATAGGTTTCATAGTAATAGTGATAGGCTTTACGATTAATGCACATAAATTCTATAAAGAAGAGTTTCCACATGGCCAAAGAGTTAAACATTCAAAACCCTAAAGTTTTCCAAGATTTCAACTCTAGATTCTGGTAATGTTTCATGTGCAAGTTCTTTGTATGCAAGCTGTCTAATCCTATCAGCATGACTAGGAATAAGTATCTCTGGATTAGTATAAAGCATTAACTCACGGAGATCCTCCCTATATGAATGTCCACTTACATGTAGATCAGTAAAGATCCTTACACCCATGGATCTAAGCTTTTCTTCTAGTATAGCCCTATTAGTGATATTTGGCTCTGATGGAATCACTTTACATGAAAATAATACCATATCATTCTTATTAAACTTGAATAATCCATCAGTCATCCTTGACAATACTGATTTAGGCTCGCCTTGATTACCAGTCACAACGAGTAGATATTCCTCAGGGTTTTTTAGCCTAGATAAGAATCTATTAATCTCTCTTTTATATCTATAGATAGCTATATCCCCTGGTAGTTCATATATTCCCAAATCATTTGCAACTGATAAATACCTATGCATACTCCTTCCAAGAACAGCTATCCTTCTACCGGTTTGTCTCGCTAATTCTACAATACTCTTAATCCTAGCTATATGACTCGAGAAAGTGGTGCTAACTATTGCTCTCTCATTGCCCTTTAATCCAAGAATCACATCTCTCAAGAGCTCTCTCGCAATCCTCTCTGAGGGTGTTTTACCAGGAGTAGTAGCATATAGCGATTCAGATACAAGTACTTTTAGTGGTGAGAGTTTCTTTATTCTTGATATCTGTGTTTTTCTACCAAGCAATGGGGCATTATCAAGCTTATAATCATTAGCATATAATAATGAACCACTAGGAGTATGAACAGCAACCATAGAGGAGTCAGGAGTGGAATGAGTGACGCTTATTAACTCAACACTAATCTCTTTGCCAACACTAAATTCCTTACCAGGATTAACACTGTAAATACCATTTGGAAGAGCAAGCCCTTCATCTTCAAGAATAGAATTCAATAGGCCAATAGTAAAAGGAGTCCCATATATTGTAGCATTCTTAAATCTTGAAGCAAGAAAGGGGATAGCCCCAACATGGTCTAAATGCGCATGACTAGGAATAATTGCTTTAACCCTTTCTATAATGCTTTCAGGCAAGTTATCTATGCGAGGAACAGCATCTCTTTCAAGTAAAACCTTTTTGCTCACATATTCTATTGACTCATCCTCTGTTAACTCAATATATTTCTCCATGTTTAGGCCTAGATCAACAATCACTGCTTCATTACCAGTATCTATCAATAATGAATTTCTACCAATTTCTCCATATCCACCAATAGGTATGAGTTTCATAAACATTAGGAGAATACAGCTATTTATAAAGATATAGGGGTGGCGTGGCTATAAGCCGTCTTTTGTCATCCCCCTGGAGATGGGATGTCCCAACATTCTACTAAGCGCCTAACGGCTTGCACCCGGCTAGTGGCTGATCGTCTCACCCCTCACCAGTTTCAAGGCTCAAGAATCATTGCTCCACTGGGAGGGTATCGTTTCTGTCCAGCCACAGCCCCTCCTAAGGGCTTATAGCCATATGGGTGGACGGACTTTCCTCCCTCGGAAAGAGGGAGAGTTGGGCGCCACGCCACCCCCAATGAGAGGGAAGGAATGAAGAGTTTAAAAAACTTGTCTTATTATGGGGCTATTTCCTTCTAGAATTAGAAAAAAAATCAAGAAGGATTTTTTTGTTATCTCTGTGTAAAGATGTCTGTATATACTAGTCTTAGCATTAGTTCCTCCTTGCTTTCACAGACACCATTCATCTTCATTATTTTTCCTTTGAATTGTTCCATTATTAGGGATCTAAGTTCTTCTATTCCTTCTAGTGTTTTAGGCCTATCTAGTATCATCTCTGTTATCCTTCTAGCTCTATCTAGTTCTATGTATGAGAAGAGTATCTTTCTACATCTCTCTAGTTCTTGGTTTGCTACTCCTGGGTCTATCGCTGTGTAGTCTCTTATCCTGTTGAGGTATTCATTGATTTCTTCTTCTGGTAGTTTACCCTCTAGGATTAATTGGATGTATGATCTGTTTGAGTGTGGTACATATATTCCATTTTCTAGTCCCAACTTGCTGAACGCTGGTTCTGAAGGTATATACAACACCGCTTGATCCAAGAGTTTATTATCTAGATTCACAAATCTACAGGTGTGTTTAATCCAGTATTCTCCTAGTGGTCCAGTAACCGCTATTATACCGTTGTTTGTTCCATGGTGTAGTGGTTTATTTGTTCCTACTACAGGTGTGTCTAGAAAGAAGTCTCTCTCTGTTGTACCCGTCACCATTATAAATTTCTCGTCTCTCAATATTCTTTCTAGTTCTTTTAGGTCTATTTCTTTTTGGTTTGGTTTTTCATTCATTTTTCTCACCTCCTTTATTTTTTTACTACTACTTAGGTACAATAAATA
>JAGGZC010000081.1 GCA_021162185.1 Candidatus Woesearchaeota archaeon
CTCAATTATTTTTATACTATAATCCTTTTTCTCTTCTTTTTTTCCATATATTCTCTCTCCATCTTCTATTAATGCCTCTTTCTCTAGCTCAGGATCTATTTCTTTCTCTTGCTCAGGATCTATTTCTTTCTCTTGCTCTATTTTCTTTATTTTTTCTATTTCTTCTTCTCCTAGTGGCACTGGTTTTGTTTCTGGCTCTTTAATAAAAATGTTTAATTCTTCTCTTTCTTTTGCTATTTTTTCTTTATTAAGCTTTTTTATTCCTTCTTCCTTTTTTACAATTTCTCCATTAATTGTTTTTATTTCTTCTTTTCCAATATTCCACATTGCTACTTTTAGTTTTTTCTCTTCAAATTCTCTTTGTACTTTTTTATTAGTGTTTAGCATGCTTCGAGCCATCATTTCTGCTGCTACATCACTCCCAGCTATTCCTGCTGCTCTTAATGCTTTTGCTAATGCTCCTATGCTCATCTCGCTCATTCTTTATCACCTTTTCTAATAAATTCTTGATTTAGTATTCTGATCGATTATATATAATATACTAATGAGCCAATATATAAATATTTCGATACTGGTATACATATTTGTATACTTATATATCCCATTTTATAATATATGTCTTCTGAAACATTTAAAATATAAGCATAACACCTATTAGGAATGGCTATGAATAAAGAAGAATTAAAGAAAACAATTAAGAATATAACAGATATAAAAACTAGTCAAGAATTGTTAGATCTAGCTTTTGGTAGGGCTAGGAATAAGAAAGAAAAAGATGCAAAGATAAACATTGTTCATGATATACTAATAGATAGATTGAAGAGGATTATTAAGACATTCCCAAGGATTGATACTCTTCCAAGCTTTTACAAGGAGTTGTTAAACAATAGAATTGGGATAGTAAATATAAAAAAAGCATTAGGAAAGATTAATGGAGCCATACTCGTAATAGAGAGAATTACTAAGACAAGTAAGAAAAAGGAATTAAGACATTTCTATGGAAGGATTAGTAGTCTTATCAAAGACTTAGACAAGGATCTTGAAACAATTAGGAATGCAAAGAAACAACTTAGAGAGCTACCAATCATTGATCCCACACTCTTTACTGTTGCTTTAACTGGACTGCCAAATGTTGGTAAGACAACCATGCTAAATATTCTAGCTAATACTAGTGCAGAGGTAGCGCCATATGCCTTTACAACTAAGCATATAAATACTGGGAGGTTTAGGCATGGATTATTGGAGATACAGCTATTAGACACTCCAGGAGTATTGGGAAGACCAAAAAAGAATAGTATAGAAGAAGAGGCATGGATTGCTATGAATCATGCTGCGCATATAATCATATTTGTAGTAGATCCTCTTCAAGGATTAGAGGAACAGTTAAGACTATTAAAACAATTAAAACAGGATAGATTATTTATATACATATCAAAGACAGATATGATAAACAAGGAAAAACTAGGAGAGATAATTAGGAGATTAGGAGTATCTAAAATTCCAATCCTGACTAGCAGAGAAGAACTTGAGCAATTATTAATAGAGAATGCTAAGAGATATTATAAAGAATTTCTTAGGAAGCAAGCACTTTCTCCATGACTATTCTTCCACTGAAAGGCATTTTATGTTTAGCAATTCTTAATGCTTCTCTAGCAATATTGACTGCTTGTTCATTGTTTACAAATACCTCCATTACTATGTCTCCTTTAAATACTTGTGCTGCTATTCCTATTGGTTTTCCGAATGATAGCTTCATTCCAGTGCTAAGCCTGTCTGCTCCTGCACCTGTTGCTAGAGGGTTTTCTCTTAATACATGGTGTGGATATTTCCTAATCCTAAAGAAATAGTTTTTTCCTAGTGCTTTTTCCAGTTTTTTGTTAGCAGTCTTTCTAGCTGATTCTAGTGCTTCCTGTCTTACTTGTACGTCTTTATCAGACACTAATCTCACAACGTATTTATATTCGGCATTGGGATTACCCATAACGAATCTACTAATCTTTAAATGAGGCACTCCTTTTATAAAGGAGTATTGATTATACTTGGACTTCCTTGTATAAGGTCTCTCTATGCGTCTATATGCCACTCCTTTCCTTAGCCTAGCCATGCTCTTGGAGAAGGCAATCCATTTATAAATATTTTCTTTCTTGTTTAAACATGAGAAGCATAGCCCGGCCAGGATTCGAACCTGGGTCTGCGGGGCCAGAGCCCGCCATGCTTGGCCACTACACCACCGGGCTATTAATCAGGGAGAATTCTTTCAGATTTTAAATTTTATTCATCTATGCTCTTCATAGTCTCTTATTAATACTATGTCTAGTTTGTTTGCATCTCTTAAATCATAGAACCTTCCAGCACCATTTCTTGCAATAATCTCAGCTGTTCTTATTCCCTCCTTATTGAGCATTATACCAATAATGCTTATACTTATACCCCTTTCTCTCGCAGTGTTAATTGCTCTTAGGACTTGTTCTAGTGGCTTCTCTCCTACATTTGGCAGTGCATCAGTGATGAGCATTATATGCTTAGACATCTTTCTTCTGTGGAATAGGCTTATAGAGTCTCTTATTGCTTCCTGCATGTTTGTCTGTCCCATGGGATGAATCCTTACAATGCTCTCAACTATTTCTTGTTCATTTTTTGTTGGTTTTATCTTTCTCCTACTAGTAGAGGAGAATAATACTAGCCCCACCTTGTTTCCATCGTTTATAGCTATGTGTGTTAATGCTATTCCAGCCTTTTTTGCATTCCTAATCTTTTCCCCCTTCATGCTTGCACTGGTATCCAGCACTATTACTAGTTCTAATCCCTTTTGCTCTTTTCTCTCTTTATATCTTAAGTCTTCTATATGTATAGCTCTATGCATTCTCCTCGCAGTGGTCTTTATTGTAGCCCTACTCGAGAGACTCCTATATGGAATACCAGGCTTGTACATAATCAAATCTTTTTCTTCTCCATATCCAGGTTTTTTTCCTTGTATACCCTCTCTCGCTATCCTTGCAAGTTTTTCTAGTTCCTCTTCTAGTAACTGGGAGGCTATTAATCTAGCAGTCTTGGCTGTTGTTCCATATTGCTTGTTTAATACTCCTTCTTCTTGTAATCTTTTTACATTCCTATATATACTATTCTTTAATTCTTCTCTAAACTCTTTTAGCTGTAGGTTTATTTCTATGCTTTTTGGATCATATCCAGTTATTAATCTTAATAGTCTCTCACCATACAGCTTTCTCGCTCTCTCATAGTTTGACACAAGATTAGAATAGAATATATCTGGATTGAGATTTGTAACACCATTATCAATTGCTTCTCCTATTGGAGCAATAACATCTTTTTCCTCTGTTTTTTCCTTTTTTTCTCCTATTCCCTTCTTGCTTTCTACTTCTATTTTCTTCTCTTTCTTTCTCTCTTTAAGAGAAGACCTGTCACCGATAACCACCCTTTTCTGTTCTAGCACTCCAACTCTTCAAAAAGCTATCAATAAATTCTTGCTCATCCTTTAGATATCTTACTGATGGCTTGAGCCTAATCCTATGAGCTAGAACACTTTTTGCAACTAGGAGCATATCATCTATCTCTGGATCCTTATTGTTTATCTCTGCTAGAGTACTCGCTCTTTCAACTAATCCAATAGTAGCCCTAACACTTGGCTTTTTCTCTAGTTCCTCGCTACTCCTAAGACTTCTAACGAGATCCACGACTAGTCTTAACAAGGAGTCATTAAACCTATTAATCTTAGCAGATCTCTTTACTATTTCTATTTCTTCTTCTATTGTCCTTGGATAATCCATATATATCAAGTCAAACCTATCTAGGAATACATCGCTTAATGGCTCAGTACTCTTGTCTTCAGGATTCATTGTTGCTATTAGTATAAACCTTGAAGGAATCTCTATCCTGAAACCTGCAAGTGTTACATATCCTTCTTCTATTACTTGGAGTAATGCATTTTGTAGTTTTTCACTAGTCCTATTAATCTCATCAAAGAATAATACCCCATTATTAGCCATGAATATCTTTCCAGGACTGAATGCTTCAATACTTGTTGGCCCATATTTTAATGCTTTTACTGGATCAATATCTCCTATAAGGTCTTCAGCCGTTAATTCTGGACTTCCCTGGACACGGATGAATAACTCTTGCCAGTCGTAAATCCTTGTCTCTATTTTTTCTCCTTTCTCTTTCTTTTTCTTACATTCAGGACAGACTGGGTGTTCTGGGTCACAGTGATATGGACAAGTACTAAGCCTCTTCTTTGGTAATAGTTTTGCAATGCTTTTTGCAAGGGTTGTCTTACCAATACCTGGGGGCCCGACAATGATTACGTTTCTCCCTGCTAGTAATGCTGATTTTAATTGTTGTTTTACTTCTTCTTGTCCAACTATTTCTCCTAGTTCCGCTTTTCTCAGGTTTTCTATGAATTCCTTGTCTTGAAGCATTCAATTGTTGAATATAGATAGATATATAAATCTTTTTATTTGCCTAGTTATATGTTGATAGAAAAAGTCAAGAAATTAATGAATAGCGATGTAAAAAGACTTGTTGATGAAAGAATTAAATCATTTCTCTCAATGAGGAATGCATCGATAGAGGACTTATTTAAAGAACTCTGTTTTTGCTTATTAACAGCAAACTTTAACGCAGAGAGAGGAATAATCATTCAAAGAGAGATCGATGAGGGATTCCTATCTTTGAGTAGGAAAGAATTAGCATTGAAACTCAGAGAGCTTGGGCATAGATACCCAAACACTAGGGCTGAATTCATTGTTAATGCTAGGAAGATGATTAATGAACTGGAAAGGATTATAAGGAGTGATTCATCTTCAAGAGAAAAGAGGGAATGGCTTGTAAAGAATATTAAGGGGCTAGGCTACAAGGAGGCTAGCCACTTTCTTAGGAATATTGGTTTTCTTGATCTAGCAATAATTGATTTTCATATCCTAGACATTCTTGAAAGAGAGGGTTTGATAGAGAAACCGAGAACTCTTACAAGGAGGAAGTATCTAGAAATAGAGAAAGTTCTCTTTGATCTAGCTAGAAGGCTTGGCTTAAGCCTAGGAGAGCTGGATCTTTATTTATGGTATCTTGAAACAGGAAGAGTGTTGAAATAGAATTGTTAGGGCTTCCATATCACTAATATATCCTTGTAGGCCCTTGTCTTTAAGAGTGTTTCTCTATTCTTAACTATTCCTAGGAACTCCTTGATTTTTCTAGATTTTTCAAGCATGCTAACCACTACTAGCTTTTTCGTCCAGGACTCAATTTTTTCAATTATTTCTTTTAGGTTTTCAACATGGTGTAGGGATGTAAAGCTTGTGCATATATCAATACTCTTTTCTCTTAGATCTATTTCTTCTATCTTTTTGTTTATAACTATTCCTGGTCTAGCCTGGGAGAGATGTATATCTATCAACTCTTTGCATGGCTCTATGCATAAAGCCTTCTTGAATTCTTTTTTGAAGAATTCTTGTGCTAGTCCTGTTCCTGAACCAATGTCTAGCCATACCCAGTCTTTATGTCCATACTTTTTGAGAAACTCTTTTACTATCCTATATTTTACTAGTTGTTCCTCTCCGTGTAGTTCATCATAGCTTTTTGCTATCTCGCTGTACATGTTTCTTTTTATATCTCTCATATATTGCTCTATCTATAGCCCTGGCTGGAACTAGGATTAGGAGTATTATAATTGTTGCGATCATTGCTGGTTTATACATTCCTAGTCCTATAGCTGTTCCTATCCCAGCGCTCATCCATATATCTGCAGCAGTAGTGATTCCTCTTACTCTGTCTTGTGATTTAAATATCACTCCTGCTCCAATAAAACCAACTCCTGTTACTATTTGTGCTATTACTCTCCCTGGATCTGCTCCAGGAATGCTTAGAGAAATAATTGTGTATAATGCTGCTCCACTAGCAATCAATCCATGAGTCCTTAGTCCTCCTTCTTTGTTTCTTATTTGTCTATCCACTCCTATGATCATTCCTATTAATGCTGAGAGGATTAGTCTTACTATTATCTCATTATATGGTATCATACATACTTGTTCTTGTCTCTTCTTTTTATATTTTTTCTGTTTCTAGAACACAATATTTTTAAATCCCTTTCTTTTCCCACAGCTCATGGCAGAGTTCAAGATAAACATATCTGATCCAACTAATGGGAAAACCAAGCAATTCGTGGTTAATACAGACATACTTATAGGGAAAAGGATTGGTGAAAATATTAATGGAGATTTATTAGGAATAGAGGAGTTGAAGGGATATGAATTAAAAATTACTGGTGGAACAGATTTCGCTGGATTCCCCATGCGTCCAGACATCCAGGGAATGGGTAGAAAGAGGATTCTTACGGGTAGGAGTATTGGTATGAGACAACAACCAGAAAAGGGTTATAGGCGTAGAAAGACAGTTGTTGGTAACACTATTAGTGATAAGATCGTGCAGGTAAACACTGTTATAGTAAAGAAGGGCGCAATAGATATATTTGCACCACAAGAACAAGAAGAAAAGCAACAGGAACAAGGAGAAAGTAGTAGTGAGGCTTCTTAAATAACCCCTATGACTCCTAGAGTGATTATTGTTACTATTATCCCAGCAATTGTTACTCCTATTGATTCAGCTATTATGAATTCTTTTGTATCCATTCCTAGTAGATGTGCTGCTATTGCACCAGTATAAGCCCCTGTTCCTGGTAGGGGAATGGCTATGAAGGCTGCTATTCCAAGTATTCTTATATTATGCCATTTCTTTACATTTTTCTTAGCTTTTCTATGTATTCTTTCAATATATCTATGCCAATATTTTTTGAATAATGGAATCTTTTTTCCAATGTTTATAATCTCTCCTGCTAGTAAATATGTGACAAGCCCAATAATAATGTTGAACAATACTATTATACCAACGATTATTAGAGAGCTCTTGAGTATTAGGACATAAGGAATACTGCCTCTAAGCTCTATACTAGGGGTAGCTGTTAGTATTAATGCTTTTATAATTGTATTATTCATATATCTAGCCCTTTATTACTCCTAGTGGTTTTAGTTTTGCAACAATTCTAGCAATGCCTGCTCCCTGAACAACTCTTACTACTTCATCTACATCTTTATATGCATCAGGACTCTCTTCTGCTATTCCTTTTCTCGAACCACTCTTAACGATTACTCCTCTCTCTCCTAGGTTTTTAACTATTTCTGCTGCGTTAAACTTACTTATAGCTTTTCTTCTACTCATAACTCTTCCAGCTCCATGACAACTACTACCAAAGCTTTCCTTCATTGCTTTCTCTGTTCCTACAAGAATATAACTAGAGGTGCCCATGCTTCCAGGGATAATAACTGGTTGTCCTACATTATCATATACATTTAAACCACTATTCTTTGGGAAAGCCCTAGTAGCACCCTTTCTATGAACAATGAGCTTCATTTTTTCTCCATCAACTATATGTTCCTCTATTTTTGCGATATTGTGTGCAACATCATATAATTGTTCTGTATTGACATGTCCGAATACTTGTCTCAGACTCTTTCTCACTTGGAATGCTATTAACTGCCTGTTAACCCATGCATAATTAGCAGCACTAGCCATTGCTCTCAAGTAATCCATTCCTACCTCGCTATTAATACTTGCATATACTAGTTCTCTATCTGGAAGACTTTTAACTATTTCAGGATTCTTCTCATTCATTATTCTTAGATAATCACTCGCTACTTGGTGTCCCAATCCTCTTGAACCACAATGGATCATTATTGTAATCATTCCTTCCTCTAAGCCATAAGCCTTAGCAGTGCCTGGGTCAAAGATTTTCTCAACTATTTGTATTTCTAGGAAATGATTTCCACTCCCAAGAGTGCCTAATTGTTTCCTGCCCCTAGCCATTGCTCTCTTACTAACTTTACTTGGATCTGCCTCCTTCATCCTTCCATTTTCCTCTGTGTGTTCTACTTCCTGTCTCGTTGCATATCCCTTTTCCAACGCCCAATATGACCCCTTCTCCATTACTTCCATTAATTCTTCATCGCTTAGCTTTAAGTATCCTCCTTCTCCTAATCCAGAGGGAACATTCTTGTATAGCGTATCTATGAGTAATTGTTTCTTTTTCTCTACTTCTTCAAGGCTTAGATCAGTCTTTAAAAGCCTTACACCACAATTTATATCAAATCCTATCCCTCCAGGGCTGATTATTCCTTCTTCATATCTACTAGCAGCCACTCCTCCTATTGGGAATCCATAACCAGTATGTACATCACTCATAACCATTACTCCTTTTACTAGGCTTGGGAGCATTGCGACATTCATTGCTTGTCTTATAGCATCTTCTTCTACTAGTTGTAATAACTTGTCTGAGACATAGAAATAAGCAGGGATATGCATACCTTTAAATGGGTCTAATACATATTTCCAGGGAGAGAGTTTTCTAAGATTTTCTTTTAGCATCTTTTATTCCTCTCTCCTTATAACTTTTATAGAATCAATGCTCACGGTTATTGGTATTGGTACTGCTGATTCAAGGAGTTGGACTACTACTTCTCCTTTTGCTTTATCCACTCTTGTCACTTTACATTGCTCTCCTTTGAATGGACCACTAATAATTTCTGCTATGTCATTCTTCTTTATGTTTATCTCTCTCTTTCCTTGTTCTACATGGGGTTCTATTTCTTTGTATGGAATCTCTTTTCTTAATACTCCTCTAGCATATGGAACCCCGCTTATTGCTTGTTCCACTTCTCCAAGGTTTTCTGCTTCGAGGAAGATATAGCTCTTCATTCCATGTGGTCTTAGGATGCTATACACTTTTATCTTTTCTCTCTCTACCTTTCTAGCTATGAATTCTGCTACTTGATCTTCTCTACCAGCAGTGGTTCTAACAGCATAAATCTTTGTAGTTGGCTCTTCTCCTCTATCTTCTTCTTTTATTTCTTGTTCTTCCTGTTTCTTTTCCTCCTCTAGTCTTTTTAGCTCTTCTTCTCCTATTAATCTGTCTTCCATATAGAACACCTCTAAATCATTGATTCTAATAATTGTTTCAACATTTGTATTATGAATCCTATGAATCCTATGAGTAATATTCCTATACCCGTAACTTTCAACATTGCTTTATATTCCTCTCTTGTAGGCTTTTTTGCAATTCTTATTACTCTTATATAGTTCTCTATTCCCTCTTTGATTTTTCCATGCACACTCATTTTAAGCAATAAATTCTATTCCAAGTGTGTCTTCTAGTTCTCCCCTTTCTTCTCTCTCTGTTCTCCTACCCTTTATTTGACTACTCTTTACTCCTGTAACTATTACTAATACTCTTATAGTTCCCTCTATTTCTGGACTAATCTGTGCTCCCCATATAAGCTTTGCATCCTCGTCTAGCTTTTCTGATACTGCTTCCACTACGCTTCTCGCTTCTTCTAGTGTCATGTCTGGGCCTCCTACTACGTTTACTAGTGCTCCACTAGCACCACTAACCTCTACATCTAGTAATGGATTAGTTAATGCTTTTTCTACTGCTTCTAGTGCTCTATTCTCTGTATCACTCTCCCCTAATCCTATTAATGCTACTCCTCCATTCCCCATCACCGCTCTTATATCTGCAAAGTCGAGGTTGACTAATCCTGGCTTTGTCACTAGTTCAGCTATTCCTTTCACAGCATTTGTTAATATTTCATCTGCAACCTTGAATGCTGTATGTAAGGGTAGGTCTGGTGCTATTTCTAATAGCTTGTCATTAGGGATAACTATGAGGGTATCCACCACTTGTTCTAGTTTTTCTAGTCCAAGGATTGCGTTATCCATCCTTCTCCTTCCTTCCATGTGGAATGGTAATGTTACTATTGCTATAGTCAATGTTCCAAGCTTTTTTGAGACCTCTGCTATCACTGGTGCTGCTCCTGTACCTGTTCCTCCTCCTAGTCCACAAGTAATGAATACCATGTCTGCTCCTTCTAATGCTTGCTTTATCTCATGCTCGTTTTCCCTTGCAGCATCTTCTCCTATCTTTGGTATGCTCCCAGCTCCTAATCCTCGGGTGAGTTCTTTTCCTATCAATATCTTTTTATCAGCAGTTGTGTATAACAAGTCTTGTGCATCAGTATTTACTGCTATCATTTCTACTCCAGCTATTCCTACTTCTGCCATTCTGTTAATAGTGTTATTCCCACCACCACCAACTCCTATTACTTTTATCTTTGCCTTCTGCTTTGCGAGTATTTCTTCTAACTCCCTATCTATTGGACTATTTATTACTGGTTTCTGCTTTATTAGTAGCGCTTCCTCTCCCTTCTTTTTTGCATTTTCTATTATGGAATCCACAATTATCCCCTCCCAGTTTTTTTATTTTGATTATGGGTTCTTATTTATATATTTTTCTTAATTTTCACTACTCTTAACCACTATCTCCA
>JAGGZC010000021.1 GCA_021162185.1 Candidatus Woesearchaeota archaeon
GGGCTAGAAAGATGCACACATCTAGGAGGGATGCATTTAAACCAATAAACACTGAACCAGTAGCACTAGTAGATATAGAAAAAGGAGAGGTAAGATTAACAAAGAATATAGAAGAGTTTAAGAATAGAGAAGAAAAATTAGAGATAACCTATTTCAACCCAGAGTTAAGAATAGGCATACTCAAGGCACACCCCCACATGGATAAACAAGAAATACTCGCCTTTAAAGGATTTGATGGCTTAATCATTGAGGGCACGGGACTAGGGCATTTCCCAATAATAGCTGATGATATTAGCAAGAAAAATGAGGAAGTCCTTAAAGCATTGAAAGAACTAGCAAAAAACACTAGGATAGTCATGACGAGTCAATGTATATATGGAAGAGTAAACATGGATGTCTACTCAACTGGTAGAATGCTGAGAAGTATAGGAATAGAGGGACACCTATCAGACCTAACGCCTGAAGCAAGCTTCATAAAACTTGCACATGAATTATCTAAGAAATAATTGTCACTATTACTCTTCTTCTTCGAGGACCATCAAACTCAAGGAGCATGACTCCTTGCCATGTTCCAAGCCCAGGTTTGCCATCAATTATTGGTATATTCACACTGCAACTAGTAATGCTTGACTTTATATGTGCTGCTGCATTGTTATCAATCCTGTCATGTAGCCATCCAGCATGATTAGGAATACTCTTTCTCAAAGCATTAAACAAATCTATCATCACGTTTGGATCAGCATCCTCATTTATTATTAATCCCGCGGTTGCATGAGGAACATAAATATTGCACAAACCATTCTTTACCCCTGATCTTGAAACAATTTCTTGTATCTTGTTAGTAATATTTATTGCTTCTTCATGACTATTCGTCTCAACAAAGAATTCTTCTCTATACATCTTGCCTAGTGGTTAGCTTTTATGATTTAAAATTTTTTCTCAATTATCATAACTTTTTATTTATTAATCCTTTTAATTTTTTGATTATTCTCTTTACGGAGTCTTCATTCCTATCAAGATATGATTTTTCTATAAATAAGCCCTCATAGACTACTCTATTCCTTAGGGTTCTTAAATTATCCATAAGAGAGATTTCATATCTCGTAAATTCTTTATAGTTTCGTTCAACATATTCAATCAACTCTTTATGACTCAGGGTCTTATAACCATCAATTAAAAGCAGGGCTGTTAGTAATTCTTTTATTATCTCATAATAATCTGAAATGATCAGTGCAGTCATGCTCTCCTTGTCTTGTATTTTTATTCTTTCCTCGATTAAGTTAACCATTTTTAATATACTTCTTGCTCTCTCTTTATCTGGAGTGATCTTTATCAAGTACATATTAAAACACCTTTATATACCCTTTGAGTACTATGCCATTCAAGATATTATTTTTAAGTTCTTCGTTTAGTTTTCCGAAATCTTCTTTGAAAAATATAGAAATCTTTCTATTAAGCTGTTTTTCATACTTTGCTAATTTTAGCTTTTTTTCTTTTGCCTGGACAAATAGGTCTATATCACTAGTCTCTATATCTTCTCCTCTTGCCGCTGAGCCGAATAGGATTATCACGTCTGGGAAGACTGTATTATAAATATAATCAATTAGTCCAGAGCTTTTCATTCTTAAGATGAGATTAGATATTTTAAGAATCTTAAAGATTTCATTCTCTCGATTTGCTTTATATGTAGGATAGAGTCCTTTTTCTTCTCTAATTATTAAGCCCTCTTTCATTAATGCCCTAAGATGATTAATAACTGATGGTTGTGATATTTTTGTTCTTCTTGACAATTCTCGCATAAAGAAATCTTTAGTGGGAAAATCAAAAAACTCTTGCAAAATCCTATATCTGCTATATTTTTGTAGCATACGATATAATTTTATAGCATCTGCTATATAAATATTTCGGTCTTTTCTATATCCTAAATTAAAATATTAAACAAACCTAGCCATGCAAAAAATATTTAAAATAAGCGTTTAGTAATAATTGAATGGAATTAGAGAGAAAGGGAGTAGTCTTATCTCCAGGAGGAGAAATAGGAGCAGTATTTAATCCTGGAGCAGTCATGCATAAAGGAGAAATAGTGCTTTTACCAAGAGTAGTTAGAATAGGCTACAAGAAGAGCGAGAAGGGTTTTAGTAACTATGTCTCAGAGATCTGGATTGCTCGAAGTAGTGATGGAGTCTCCTTTAAACTAGAAGAACCATTTATACTGCCAGATAGACCATTCGATATATATGGATGTGAAGACCCGAGAATTGTATGGTTCAAGGATAGATATCTAATCACTTATACAGCTCTATCCCATCCAGCCTTTTCTGGTAAGGGTTATAGGATTGGCCTAGCATCTACCAATAATTTTGAAATATTGGAGAAACATGGGATTATTGGTCCAGATCTCAATGATAAAAACACAGTAATCTTTCCAGAAGAGATAAGTGATAAAATATACATGATTCATAGGATTGATGAAGAGATATATATAGCATGGTTTAATAGTCTAAAAGATTTGATTAATAACAACTTTGATTGGGATAACTATTTAGAAAAAAGAGAGAATTATAAACTATTAGAAAAGAAGTATGAATGGGAGGCATTAAAAATAGGCGCAGGGCCACCACCAATAAAAACTAGACATGGATGGCTATTAATATATCATGGTGTAGATAAGGATCATATATATCATGTTGGAGCAGTGCTATTAGACTTAAACAATCCCTTTAAAGTAATAGCAAGAACAAGGAAACCCATATTATCCCCACTTATGGAGTATGAGAGAATAGGAGATATTCCAAACGTGGTGTTCCCTACAGGAGCAGTTGTGATTAACAACGAGTTATTCCTCTATTATGGAGCTGCTGATAAGAGGATAGCACTAGCAACTATTAATATGGATGAATTGGTTGATTATCTACTAGGCCAGAGGGATAAAAAAGATTTATAAATAAGAAGGATTTATTTGTTATCAATGAATCCAAAAGAATTGGAGAAAGAGGGGAGGGTGCCAATAATAGTTGGGATAACAATCTTTTTATTAGCATTAATTGTTTTAATGGGCGCATATGAATATAACTCTACCTATCACGACATGAAGAGAGCATTATATGAATCCATTAATAGCATTCTTCATCTAAACATTCCAGTAGGAGTAAAGGATAGTGGAGTAATATTTGCTCTAAGCATTATTGGAGCCCTCCTAGAGATATATATCCTGCTAGTACTAGTAGAATTAATATATTATGGTAGGTTGAGGAAAAACATAAGAGAGGTGAGACTAATGTCAAAGATAAGAAAAATGAAGGATCATTATATTATATGTGGAGGTGGAAGAGTAGGGGAAAGCATTGCAGAAGAACTACAAAGAGAAGGAAAAAACTATGTAGTAATAGAGAAGAATCCTGAGAGAGTAGAAGAATTAAAACTTCGAGAGATAAACGTTGTAGAAGGAAACTCTCTTGAAGAAGAATATTTAAAACTAGTTGGCATAGAGAGAGCAGCAGTAATAATCGCATGTTTAGGTCATGATGGGGACAACTTGCTACAAGTAATAATTGCAAGAGATCTAAATCCAAATATAAAGATAGTTGCAAGAGCGAATGATACAGAATTCATAAAGAAACTTCAAAGTGCTGGGGCACATGAAGTAATAAACCCAGCGATTATTAGTGGAAAATTAATGGCAAGAGCAGCTGAGAGACTAGTAGGAGAATAACTCATGATTTCTTTACAGTGAAATAGCCATCACCAAGAAATATTTCTACTTCTTCTTCATCTTTAAGCTTTGTAATCTTACTCACAATTTGTGGTAATACTATCTTCCCAGCTCTTATCGATAGATTAGTAATAATCTCTGTTGGTTGCTCCTTGTTAAGACTTTCCAATAGCTTCCTAGACTCTTTATGCTTCTTTTTCTCTTTCTCCTCGATTGTTCTTCTATATATGTATTCAGCTATAGCTCCCGCAACATTTTTCTCAGTAGCCTTAGTAATTCCTTGTATTCCCGGACTAGCATTGATCTCTAATACTAATGGTCCCAACTCTGTTTCGATTATGTCAACTCCACAGATCTCTGCTCCTACTGCTTTTGCAGCCTTTACAGCTGTCTTGATGGTTTCTTCTTCTGGATCATATTTCTCAACACTCCCACCAGCATGGTAGTTACTCCTAGCTTCTAGTGGGGCAGCCTTTCTCTTCATTGCAGCAACTACTTCATCACCCGTAACTATGAGCCTGATATCCTCTCCATTACTAGGAATATATTCCTGGATCAAGAAGTTCTTCTCTTTTTCAAGGCTGTCAAGGAAAGAAGAAGCAGCTGCATAGCTTTCAAGAAAGATAACTCCTTTTCCCTGTGTTCCTTCTAGGAATTTGATCATTACTGGATATTTCACATCTTTTAGTATTTGCTTTGCACTACTCATCGTAGGAGCAATATATGTCATTGGCATTGGTACTTTTTCTTTTAATAATACAAGGTGTGTTAATAGTTTATTATGCATTATTAGGAATGATTCTGGAGAGATAGGAGTATATACATCTTCTGGTAAAAGAGAAGCAATGCTCATCAAGAAATCCCTATACTTAAAGGAACCCCTAATATATACCGCGTCATACTGTCCTAATAATTCCTTTTCTACTAGTAATTCCTTTCGTTTATGATTAAACCCAAGCCTCATCTTTCTTATATTAATCATTTCAGCCTTAGGAAATCTTTTCTTTAACTCTTCATGTATCCATCTACTACTCTCACTTCCAAGACTAATAAGCAGTGCTTTTAGATTAGACATTGTGGATCACCCAGATCTTTTTTCTTTCCTCTGGCATGGGTTCATGTGTGAGAGGATCCACAAGATAACCCTGCTTTTTTAGAACATTTTTTCCGAGTATTACATGATAGTTCATTCTAGACCTATCTGCAACTGTATATCTTACACGCATCTCTACTCCTCGAATAATTGTGGGTATAACAGTGATAATCCTCATACTAGACCCATGAGCATTCTTAACAATCTTACTCCCAACTATTGGACTTGGCCCTAGCTTTCTTAATAGTCTTACATCTATACTACTATTATCTGCACCAGTATCTATCTTTGCCCATACTTTTAATGTCCTTTCTTTTCCTTTCAGGATGATTTTCTCATATAGCCCTATTACTTCTCTATCCTTCAACTCCATTTTACTCTCCATATGATTATCCTCTCCCCAGTCACAGTTGTTTCATCGCTAAACTTTTCAAAGTGAGAGGTATCAATACCATTAAAATAGAATAGTCTTGTAAACATGCTATCTGCTAGTAATGGATCAGATATTAATACTTCTCCATTCCTTGTAGCAGTTATACTAAACCCTAGGCTTCCATTTAATTCATATCTCTCCACACCGTTACCAAGTATGACTAATAGTGCTGGTTTCTCTTTACTACTACCTATAAGCATATTATTTGCATACTGAGCTATATCAATACTACTATTATAAGGATTTGATAGGTCTATATATATGTTCCTCGCTACTAGTATTCCATTACTAGTCTTTGCAATAGCAGCATTCACACTACAATTTATTGCATTATTCATAGAACTACATTTTATTGGCTTATTCATAAGATAGCTTGGCCATGGGCTTACCCAGGAATTTACAGCATCATCATTTGGCAATGCTTTTATCTCATAATATATTTTCACACCATCCTCTCTTGACATTCCTAGATCCATTAATTTGCTTATTGCTTCTTCTTTTTCATATGTTTTAACTATTCTCACCTGTTCCGCTTTTGTAAAGTTCCATAAACCAAAGTGTGCCCATACAGCTGCTTTTCCTACCATGTCTTGAGAGGTTATAAGGAATGCTTCTGGTGGATCACAATGAGTTAGTTCTATTATCCTATCAGCAGCACTGGTTCCGAGCTCTTCTTCTAGCACACTATAAGCCTCTTCTCTTGATAGTGGAATAATCTTGTAGAGAAGCATTATTGACTTCAAGGTATCATTTTCCTCCTTGTTTATCTCTTCAAATGCCCTATTTGCACCACAGTCAAGCATGCGTAAAATGCCTATTGCTTCTTCTTCATCACTTGTTTGCAATAGTTTCCCAACCCAGTGTGCTTGAGGGCTATTTTGAGATGCTCCATCAAATGTTACTCTACGCTGAGCTATTGCTTTAAACCAGTGACCAAAATCCCACCAAGAAGTGATTATTGCATCCCTACTCGAATTATTCTTTATCTTTGTCAAGGAGTTATACCATGCATCATTCATTGATGGAACTTCTTGCTTTGCAATAACTGTTGCTCTATCCAATAGGCTTTGTCCCAAGGGAGAAGATCCTAGAACTATTTGTTGTGGGAACATGAATAATAATAGAACTATTACTATGAATCCCAAACCCACATATTTTTTCCCTATGCCAAAGATTTGTTTAGAATAATGAGTAAGCAATCTATATAGCCATGCAATACTAGAAGCTACTCCTATAGAGAATGGTAGTACTAATAGTAATGTGAACCTTGTTCCCTTAGTGGATGTATATATACTTGCAATCATCCATATAGCTAATAATACTGCTATCCCCATTCTTTCTTTACTAATCTCTCCCCTTGTGAGATATTCTATTAGTGGGAATACTATTGTTAATGCTAAGAGAAATATCCATACAAGAGGACTCACAGTATTCCTAATAGATATTAATATCATTATCCATATGAGAGAAGAAACTATTATAGCAATCCTCCGAGTATTCATTTTTTCCACATCTATAAACAAGAAGACTATTCCCATTAATCCAAGAATGAATAATAGTATTGAACCCATACCCATTTGAGAGATAATACTACTAATACTCGCAGGGTTTAGCTCTGCAACAGTTGTATATACATTTGGCCATAGATCAGCCTTTACAGGTGTTTTAAGAGTCTTTATAGAAGTTATTGCCTGTATCGGTGCAGAGTAGATCACGCTCAATCTTGCACCCATTATTAGCCCAATTATTATTGTTAACAAGACGAATGAGAGTATTACTCCTATTACTCCATATTCCTTTTTGCTAATTATTTTTTCCTTCTTCTTTTTCACTATTATTAGATATAGATTCCTAGCAATCTCAACTCCGAGAATCGCGAAGAGTGCTACTAGTAATATGTCAAATGTATACCACCATGCACCCCATGCCTTAATATATATTCCTTGGAATATACCAGCCATTCCTCCATATACAATGCTTTTTATCCATTTATTACTGGATATTCCTAGGATTAGGAATAATGCTATTATTCCTGGGAATAATACATTGTAGGCATCCGTATCAGCAAATCCTCCTACTGTTCTCCCAAGGAATGCTGGATGTATTGCTATGAGGAATGCTGCTATAAATCCGGCAAGTATTGCTGCGTCTCTCTTCTTTTCTAGTTTTTTCCCTATGAAGAATGCTGGTATTACTGCTAGTAGGGATAATACTACTGGTACATAAAAGGTTGAATGCATTAAGTGTATGTCCTTGTCAAATATTGTTAGTAGTTTATACCAATATGCCTCTATATATACATGGAATGGTGTTTCTGCTCTAGGAATGCCGAATGGGGCTAGCATTAAGGCATCATACCATGTGTTATTAATCTTTATGTCTCCTGCGTGTCCATGATCTAAATAATTTCTTGTATATCTATAATAGGTATATGGATCTATTGCTAATAGATAAGTAGTGCTCCTATTTTTATCATATTCTAGTTGGAATCTTGATTTATAATAACTTGCTAGTTGGTTTATCTGTTCATTGATCTCTTGCCTGTATTGTTGTTCTACTTCTTTTAATTGCTTGTTTACTAATTCTTCTTTCTGTGCTTGTGGTAGGTATGGGTATTGCTTGTTTATCTGTTCGATTATGCTATTCTTTATATTTGATTCTACACTGCTTCTAGCCCAATCCTTTGTAATGGTTAGTCTTGCTGGATATGTTCTTAGATATAGACTCGTGAGAAGTGGGATAATTATTGCTAGGGTTATCCAGAAATACTTATTCTTGAGTAATTCTCGCCCCATGCTTCCCCTCTTGTATGCAGTGTTTCACATGTATTTAATAATATTTCTCTCCAAGAATTATTTTCAATATTGAAAAAAATTATAGTTCTACTAGTCTTAACTCATGCTTATTTAAAGCCCTCAATATGCTTTTTCCTAGCTGAGAATTCTTTCTAATCTTTATCTCTGCTTTCCTACTAGCTCTTAGTTGTCCTACGAGTTCATTATCAATCACTAGGCCTATATCCATATTAGCATATTCCTCTGGGAGTATTATGATTATTGAATTCTTTGAATGCCTAACAGTGTAGTCTATAAAGTTTTCAAAGAAGAGGTTTTCCTCTTCGAGGGGTTCAATACTAATACTTATTCCTAATTCTTTTTCTAGTCTTGAAACAGTTGCTCCTTGCTTACCAATAATTCCGGGGATACTATTCCTTGGTATTAATATTAACACCTTGCTATCAGATAAGAATCTTATTTTCATCTTTGAGCTATACCTCTTTAGTTTTTCTTCTAAATACTTTCTTGCAAGCCTCTGTATTGGTGTCTCGGTCTCAGTAACCCCTACTGGGACAACAACTGTTTCCTCTCCATAGGTATATATCTCATATTCTGGTTTATTAGTCAAAAAGTCTTCTACCATTACTACTGGTCGAGCAAGATCTGCCTCAGTCATGCCATATGGTACTTTTACATGTATGGATAAACTCAAGACCTTTTCAATAGAACCATTCTTTATGAATATAACTGTGTCGACTACATGTGGAATGATTCCTAGCTCTATTCTCCTAACAAATCTTTGGATAGCATCTATTGGCTCTGTTGCGTGTACTACTCCAATCATTCCAACACCACTAAGTCTTAAATCTGCAAATAACTGGAAGTCAGGAGTATTCCTCATTTCATCAAATATTGTATAATCAGGCCTGCTTAATAGTAATATATCCCTAATCTCTTGGGGGCTTCCATGACTAATCGCATATTGTGTTATCTCTCTAGGCACAACTAAATCTCTAGGTGCTTCTATTGTCTTAACTATTTTCTTTTTCTCTGCGTAATGCTTTGCTAGTGCCTGTGCAAAAGTGGTTTTTCCATGTCCAGGAGATCCAGCTATCAATATTCCCTCTGCTTTTTCATCCAGTCTTTTTAGTAGTTTCTCATTTAGCCCATAATCCTCTAAGCTTAGTATCTTTATTGGTCTAACAGCGGTAATCTCATATGCCTCGCTGAATGGTGGGCGAGTAATAACTATTCTATACCTTCCAACTTGTAGGATTGTACTACCCATACGATCCATCTCTATGAATCCATCCTCTCTCTTCTCTGCTTGTTCAATGATCTTTTTAGCTAATTCTTTCATTGCTTCTCTGTTTAATGGTTCAAAGTCTAGATCTACAAACTCCCATTTCCCAGGCATGCCTTTCTTTGCTTTAGGTATTATATCCTCCTTGATATGCACACTCATAGTGTTCTCATCAAAGAATTGGTCCAATACAAATTCCTCTTCTTCCTCTGGGAATTCGTATAATACTACATCTATTCCTTTCGCTTCTGCTACTAGTGCTTGAACAGTGTCAGCCGTGAGCAGTGTAGCATTTAATTCTCTTGCAAGCTCTCTTATCCTTGCATCAATCTCTCCTGTCTTTGCATGTTTTATCTCAAACTCTCCTGGTCGAGAGCCCATAAATACTAATTCTATGCCCTTTTTCTTAGCTGCTTCTCTTATGTTTTTTATCTCTTCTAATCCAAGATAACCAGTCTCTCTACCCTTATTTGCCTGTGATTCCAACTCAGCAACGACTGCTTCATGAATAACAACCCTCTTTATAGAGATTTCACCATTATTAATCATTTCGGATAGTAATCCTTCTATTATTATACTAGTATCTGGCACTATTGTATCATATTTCTCTTTTTTATCCCTACTAATCCTTTTTTTTACTAATTTTCTCGCTTCTTGCTTCTTCATGTGGAAGGGGTATATGTTACTATTTTTAAACTCTTTCCATTAACCCTATGAGAATATAGGCAAGTCTCTTAATAAATCCAATAATCCTTTCTTCAAGCGTATTAGCCCTTACATATATATGATACTCTTCTTCCTCTACATGCGTATTACCCATTAGATCAGTATAGCTTAGCCTTATCCTTATAGTGTTATTTCCAGCATAGAAATCTGAGCCATCAAGAGTGAACAATGTGTATGTATCCTTGTCAAGTTTATCAATCCTTATCCTATAAATACTGAAAGGGGTCTCTATGCTAACAACTATATCTCTATATCCCAAGCCTCCAGGAGTAGTAATGTATAATGTTTTCTCAAGTATAGATGAATAATTTATTATCTTGGGTAGATCTATTGCTAATTCTAAGCCAGAACTTTTAATAATGGTTAATTCAATATAATTAGTTGCTATTAATTCATTATTCTTTAATAGCCATATGGTTAACCCCTTTCTTCCAGGAGTAGTTATAGAGATATTTAAGTTTATGATTGTTCCATTCTCTGTTTCTATAATCCTCTTTTCCACGCCTATATCCCTGGACAACGCTATATCTACTCCTTTCTCCTCTGTAAAGCATTTAATGTTTATGGATTCATTGTCATAAAAAATACTCCTATCAAGACTGCAATTTACACTACCCAGCTTTTTCTCGTTGATCAAGAGATATTTATCTATCTCCTCTCTTTCTACAATTGGATAACTCTCCATTGCTTCTATGCTTGTAGAAGCATTACACCTACTAGAAGTTATTAGTATTGGATACGTATAAATATATCCTCTTGCCAACTTGTCTACCAATCTGTAAACAATATACTCCTTTCTATGACTCTTTGGAGGGATGGTTATTATTAAGTCATTATTCATAAACTCTAAGCCCTCTGGCCCTATAGCTGTGTATCTATCAACAATCCAAGAGCTTAGAGGATTATATATCTCTAATTCTAGTACACCATAACTATTTGGACCAATCCTTGTATGTATTGGTTTTAAACTAATACTACAAGTATCTCTTTTCCATGTTTTTAATACTTCTACATTATAATCAGTGCTTATATCAATATCCCCATTACTACTAATAGCCACTATGTCTCTATCACTATCACCGATCCTTAAAGCAATATGCCCAGGATCAAGAGAGGAATATTCATCATATGAGGGATCAAATGGTATCCACTGCTTACCTATTCTTGCCTCTATCCATGCATGAGGCATCCATTTATCATGTTTATTACTATATGCTAATCCACTAATCATTCTTGCCTCTATTCCTTGGCTGTTAAGCATTGCTATGGCTAATGCTGCCATCTCATCACATACACCCCTATGTTCTTCTATCACTCTACTTGGAGGAATAAAACTAGAAGTATATGGCTCTTCTTCAGTGTAATTTATATTGTCATGCACCCAGGCAATTATTGATCCAATGATCTCTAATAAATCATTTTTTTCATAAGTAATCTTGTCTGCTTCTTGTTTTATTGTGGGGGTTATCTCATACACACTATTAATAATTGTAGGTGATGGTGCATCATTTATTACTATTGGCAGTCTTGATTTTATCCATGCCTTTATCCATAATCTTAGCTCTCCATTAGTATATCCTTTATAGGTATATCTATCCCCCTCCCATTTCATGTTGGATTCTATTCTCTCGACTATTTGAGTAGAGGTATTTATGGGATATGAATAAGTCTCTATATTTATCTCTCCTGGATCCGAATGTATGATATACCTATACTCGACTAGTAGCTCTGCATTAGTATTCATATCTAAGATATCAGTTAGACCATATATACAAGGAATAATAAATATCATTATTACTGGCACTAATAATAATTTCTTTTTTTCCATAATTCTTTAATCTTTATTCTTGTTTTATAATATTTTCTATTTAAACATTTTAATACAATCTTGATTATTATTTTCAATATTGAAAATAATTTGTTCTGATTCAACAATATTTATAAATAAGACTATTACCCACATGAAAGAGGTGGAATTATGGCAGATAAGAAAATAGTCACTGTTAACAGCTTGAAGAAGGGTAGTTATGTTATAATAGATGATGCACCATGCGTAGTAGTAGATATAAAGACCTCTAGTCCTGGAAAGCATGGATCAGCAAAGGCAAACATTACAGCAGTAGGAATAGTTGATGGGAAAAAGAGAAGCATCATAAAACATACAGGAGATGACATAGAAGCACCAGTAATAGAGAAGAAGGATGCGCAAGTAATAACTGTGAATGGAAATATTGCAACAGTAATGGATCTACAAACCTATGAGACATTTGATTTAGAAATCCCCGAAGAGCTACAAGGACAAATACAAGAAGGAGGCATAGTACTATATTGGGAGGTATTGAACTATAAGATCTTGAAACAAGTAAAACAATAGGTGTATAATCATGGCAAAGTTTCCAGAAGCAGAAGCAAGGAGGTTTCATAGAGTATTTATATGTAAGAAGTGTAAACACAAAATAAGAGCAGATAACACAGCAGTCATAGCTGGAAAAGTTAAGTGTAGATACTGTGGAAGCAAGGCTTTAAGACCTGTGAGAAAGAAATAATAATGCTCTATTCAATACTTAACTCTAACTATTTTGTAGTATTATTCTATGCAATAGTTGTATTATTAATCATTCTTAATAGAAAAAAGTTTGTATGGCAAGGAATTATTGGAATGAGACAGACAAAAAAAGGGATAAAAACAATTGATAGGGTTGGAAGAAGAAACAAGAAAGCTATAACAATCATTGCAAGGATTGGATCATTCATAGCTCTAATAGGAATAATATTAATGTTTCTCTACTTGTTTAAGGGATTAATATCTCTATTTATCACACCAGAAGCACCACCAGCAGTTTCTCCACTCCTACCAGGAGTAAAGATCCCTGGAACGAATATAAAGTTACCATTAATAGAGTCATTCATAGCAATAATCATAGCAGTAATAATACATGAGTTTAGCCATGGAATCGTTGCTAGGAGTCATGGGTTAAAGGCAAAAAGCACAGGTATAGCATTGATCGGCCCCTTACCAGCAGCCTTCGTAGAGTTAGATGAAAAAAGAATAGAAAGGCTTAAACCAATAAAACAAATCGATATATTCGCAGCAGGGCCTTGGAGTAACATTATTCTAGCAGTCATTGCATTCCTCTTTGTATTTGGAATCACGACTGCATTATCACCACTAATGCCCCCAACAGGATTTACAATAATAGGAATTGATAATAATAGTCCAGCGATGAATGCGAATATAAGTATTGGTGATAATTATTTTATGATAAATAATGTGAGCATATACAACCAGAAGCAATTCATAGAGGCATTGAAAGATATAAAACCAGGAGAACTAGTAGAAATGAGGGGAATGGACAAAGAGGGGAGAAATAAAACTGTAGTAGTCACAGCTGGGAAAAAAGAAGAGGATCCCGATAAGGGCTATCTAGGAATACTAGTAGAATTTCATTATGCAAATGAAGACAAGGCATGGGCACAGATAATAGGATTCATTATAAGCATAATATACTGGACAGGAATCATTAGCCTAGGATTAGGATTAGCAAATCTTTTACCAATAAGCATACTTGATGGTGGAAGAATCCTTAGAACAATACTCTCAAAGAAGAGGCATGGTATAGTAATCTATAACACTATATCATGGATCACTGGTATATTATTAATCTTAAATCTAGTATTACCATTGTTCCTATAATCCTCTTTCTTTTAGAATCTCTATCACTATTCTTGGATCAATATTCCCATAGCTAGAAATAGTTCTCATTATCTCTTTTCTATTCTTTGTCTTTTTGAGTATTTCTTCCAATATTTTTTCTATTTCTTTCCTGCTTAATGGTTTATATTTATTAGGATTCCACAAATGCTTTGTAGCATATTCTTCTAGTAATGCTTCTACTCCCTGTCTGTTTAGTAATCCTTGAGAATAGAGGCTTAGTAATTCATGCATTTTTTCTTCTTCAATCACACATTCTTTCCCCGTCTTTGTTTTCACCATTCTAGGAGTGTATACTAATATTCTCGCAACTGTCTTTATATCTAATTTATATTTCTCAGCTAGTTCTCTTAGAGGAATCCTTTCCTTCGCAGCAATCATTGCTAGATCCTCTGGTAATCCTAATGATTTATACTCATCTACTATCTCGAATATTGTTCTAGGTGTTTCAACTTCTATACCTCTAAGCACTATTGGCCTTATATCAGTCTCTGGATACATCCTAGCAGATCCTGGCATTGGACGCATAAAAGTAGTGGATCCATCAGGATTAGCTCTTCTTACCTCTGATGGCACTCCTTTTACTAATTGGGAAAGCCTTTCAATGAACAACTCTCTTGCCTTTACACACTTCTCTTCAGTCTCAATGAATAAGACATAATTATCATTTTCTCTAACCCCCAGCTCTTTCTTGACTGCTTTTATTTCATCAATACTAATCCCATAGCCTGGTAGTTCATCTCCATGGAGGAGTCCACCAATATTTATCCTTGTCTTTATATAATCACTAATCTCTGTTGCAATTCTTTTATTTGAATATAATTCATACCCAAGCAAACCTTTAAAGTTTTTCACAATAAACCCCATTACTTTATATTCCTTTTTTAGTCCATTACTAACAAGCCTACTAGAAGTATTAGTAAATATATTAGTCAGATCTACGAGTGGACCAATATCCGGCCTTTCTGCTTTCTTTGAGAACTCTATTATTCTTTCCTGCCTTCTTGCTTCTAGTTCAACAATCCTCTCTATGAGTCTTAGATCCTGAGCCCCCTTTATCTCTACTCTTGCACCACCCTTAATACTTATATTTATATCCTGTCTAATAGTCCCAAGCCCTCGCTTTACCTTTAAACTTCTTAATAACAATCCAATCTTTTCAGCAGTCTCTCTTGCTTGTTTCGGTGTCTTTATATCTGGAGCAGTGGCTATTTCTATTAATGGTATTCCAAGCCTGTCCAAGCAATAAGTAACAACCCCTTCTTTTTCCTCTATCTTTCTAGCAGCATCCTCTTCTAGGCATATGGTCTCAATCCTTACTTTTCCATTACTCGTATCAATAAATCCATCAGTAGCTATGAGCATTGTTCTCTGGAATCCACTAGTATTAGAACCATCTATAACAATCTTTCTCATTACCTGTGCCTCATCTATAATCCTTGCGTTCAACAATCTTGCTGCTTGAAGAGTAATTATCAATGCCTCCTGGTTGACATCATGTGGGGGCTCTTCATCCATCTCTACCAAGCAACTACTACTAGGAGGAGCAAGATATCGAAACTTCTTGTTCTTTAATGCCTCATGCATTGCTGCTTTATCAATCTCACCTATCTCTGACTTGCTAAGAGACAACACTCTATAGAAATCCTTTACATTTGATAGATCCTCTACTATCCTTGACTCACATTCACAAAACAATTTATGTGTAGCTAATTGCTGATGTATCTCTAATCCGCACTTTATATCTGCCATAGTGATTGTTTATAATTAATGTTTAAAAGGTTTTTTATTTTTTATTGCCCTTATACAGAACTAGACTATAAATAATTGGTATGCATATAAGAACAATGGTTAATATGAGCACCAAGGTAAAAGAGAGATCAATTATAGCAGTTAATATGAATAATATACCAATAATTGAGAATATAAGGCCTCCAAGCTTATGAGTTTTCTTCCATACATAATCACTGCTCAATGTCCAAGGAGTTCTTATACCTATAAACCAATTCTTCTTTATCCTTGGGAGAATCATACCAATATATAGGAATAAGACTCCAACAAGGATAGGTACAATTTTTATAGGTACCCTTATACCAATACTCCAAAGCATGGTTATACAATATAGATAAAACACAAATGCAAAGAGCAAAGAGAATAAACCATCATATTCCTTTCTAAAATCTTTAATATTCCTTGCTAGTGGGTCTATCCTAGGTATCAATAAGTATAATATAAAGAATCCGCATTCTAGCCCTAGGACCATTAGAAAGAATGTATATTTATTCATATAATCATCTACTTCACCCTTGGTATTCCAATGACTAGGAATCTTGGATGGGAGCCATGGATAAAGAATAATAGAAAACAAGATGGTAGAGAAGATTACTAATAGAAACAAGATACTTATAATGATCTTA
>JAGGZC010000046.1 GCA_021162185.1 Candidatus Woesearchaeota archaeon
GTGGTTTAATAATACTTGTATCTCCTTCTATATAGATATGGCTAAATATTAATGGTTTTAGAGGAGAAAAGATTTCTCTTAGTTGATAATACTCTTCTTTTACCACTCTGTTGGGAGTAGTCTTTTCTTTTTATTTTTTATGTATATAAAACTTGATGGGCCCAGGGGGATTCGAACCCCCGACCCCCCGGTTAAGAGCCGGGTGCTCTGACCAGGCTGAGCCATGGGCCCAGTGTGAAGAGGAGAAATAGTCTTGTTTAAAAATTTTGCTTTATTTAACTATTTGTACATGTGGATATGCAAAGTCTACACTCCTAGTCTTTCTAATCTTTTCTATGATCTTGTTCATTATCATTGATCTTATCTCATTTTTTCTTCTGAGTTGTACTAGGTATCTTAGTTTTAGGTCTATGCTTGAATCCATTGGTATCATTCTTATCTTTGGTTCTATGCCCATATCTATGAATTTTATTCTTTTTCTCTTTATGGCTTTGCTTGCTTCTTCTTCATAGTTCATTGTTTCTCTTAGTGCTTCTAGCATTATTTCTCTTGCTTTTTTTATGTTTGATTCATAGGTGATGCTTATCTTTATCTCGTCCCAGATATATTTTGTTGGTTTTGAATAGTTTACTATTGGCTTGCTTAATATGTACTGGTTTGGAATTGTTATAGAACTACCTGTTGGTTCGTCATTATTGTCCAATCTTCTGAGCTTTGTATACATTGGTGTAATGTCATATACATCTCCCTTTATCCCATCTATTTCTATTCTATCCCCTATAACATAGAACCTTCCTAAGAGTAATGTTGTCCATCCAACAAGGTTGAGTATTGGTTGTTGCATTGCTACTGCTAGTCCTGCTCCTAGTAGTCCTAGAGCTGTTAATATATTCGTCCATGAACCAAAGATTATTGATATTACTACTAGTCCTACTATTAGCCAGATAGCGGATTTTGTGAGGGATTCTATTATAAAGGATTTCTCCATGCTTCCCTCTTTTTCATAATGTAGAGCTATACTCCTAGTTAGGATTGTTATCAAGGATCTAGCCATTAATAATGCTATTAGGATATAGATTGTCTTTATTCCAGCAATGGTTATTCTTTTGGTTATCTCTCCCTGATTAGAATATATGGCTATTGTTAGGAATATTAGTAATACAAGGATTAATGTATTTATCCATATCTTTTTATAATTCCTCATAGAAATATTTCATGGATTGCTTATTTATATATTTTTGGTTTGCCCCGGCCGGGATTTGAACCCGGGTCTCAGCCTCGAAAGGGCTGAATGATTGGCCGGACTACACCACCGGGGCATGGAATATTTAGCTGGCAGAGGAGCCTTTTTTTAAATTTTTCTAATTAGAATAGAAGAATCTAGAAGTATGGCCCCGCGGGGATTTGAACCCCGGACCTCCGGTTGTCTTAGGCTTTGCATAGAGCGTGGCCATATAAGACCGGCGCTCTAACCAGGCTAAGCTACGGGGCCCTAGCTGAGAGGACTATAGACAAATTTATAAATATTTTCCCATTCCTGTGTTGTATGGAATGCAAGAAGGATTCCAATTTGGAGCATTGTCCATGTACCTATGAGCCTTGTGGTAGGAAGGGCATGTGTTGTGAATGCATTAGATACCATTTGAGTCGTAATGAATTGCCAGCATGCTTTTTCCCACCAGAAGTAGAGAGGACTTATGATAGGAGTATTAAGAGATTTATAGAGATTCATAGATCTCTCTTAGAGGATTAATCATTTTTCTCGGATAATTCTTTTTCCATGTTTTCTATGAATATCCATCCCTTTCTAAGCTTTTGGTTTGCTTCTCTTACCAATATTTCTATATACTCCTTGCTTAAATCATTGAAGGGTTGATTTATTAATAGACTTGTAGCTGCTTCTACAATGATTTTTGGTTTTAGGCTTATTATACCAGTCTTTTTCCATCCATTGAGTCTAAACATATCTATTATCCTTGTAGCATCTTCAAGAGTATAGCAACATATATGTATTATTGGCCCCTCTGTTTTAAACCATACTCCTTCTCCTTGTTTATCGATTATTTCTTCTGGTTTTATTTCTTCATGGCTAACATATATCCATTCTGTCTCTTGTTTCTTTCTCCCAGGCTTGTATATCATTATTCTCCCACTACAACTAGAAGTAGTATAGTATTGATCTTTCTCATTGATTAATTCTAAGAGCTTCTTGATCTTTTCATCTATGCTTTTTTTCCTAGACTTATCAGGTTTTGATAGGAATTCTTGTTTCTCTCTTTTGAATACTTCTAGTGTTTTCATTTTTTGTGAGTAGTCATAAATCTTTTTATAATTTTTCGAGTAGTATTCATATATGGACTATGCGGCTATTCCAAAAGAAAGAGTTTTAAAGGAGTTATCTACTAGTCTTGATGGTTTATCCATGACTGAGGCTTCTAGAAGATTGGAGAGATATGGTTTAAACAAGTTAGAAGAGGCTAGGAAGATTTCATGGTTCAAGATCTTTCTATCACAATTTACAAGTATATTAGTAATAATATTGATTATTGCCACTATTATCTCTGCATTATTAGGAGAATTCCTGGATGCTATTGCAATATTAATAATACTGGTTATTAATGCGATACTTGGGACTCTTCAGGAATACAAGGCTGAGAATGCTATAGAAGCTTTAAAGAAGTTATCCTCTCCGAAAGCCACTGTGATTAGGAGTGGGCACAGGATTATTATAGATGCTGAACGATTAGTACCAGGAGATATAGTGGTCTTGGAGGAGGGTATGAGTGTTCCTGCTGATATACGCATAGTTGAGAGCCATGGATTAATGGCTATGGAGGCAGTCCTGACTGGTGAAAGCAACCCTGTGAGTAAGGATGATAAACCAGTAAGCACTAAGATTCTTGGAGAAAAGAAGTGCATATTGTTTAAAGGCACGAGTATTGTCAAGGGCTATGGATTGGGAGTGGTTATTGCTACTGGTGGTTCCACAGAGCTTGGGAGGATTGCAAGAAATGTAGGAGAAATGAAGAGAGTTGAGACTCATCTAGAAAGAAAGCTCTCAGGCCTTGGCAAAACATTGGGAGCGATTACTCTTGGCATAGCATTGTTAGTGTTCTTACTGTATGGATTAATAGTTCATATACCATTAATACAGGCATTAATGGTTGGTATAAGCCTAGCAGTAGCTGCTATTCCTGAAGGCTTGCCAGCAGTTGTGACTATTTCTCTCTCGCTTGGGGCTAAGCGTATGGCTAAGAAAAAGGCATTAATGCGCAGGCTGGCAAGCATTGAGACACTTGGAGCAGTGACAGTTATATGTACAGATAAGACTGGTACACTCACAAAGAATGAGTTAACAGTGAAAAAGATATATGATGGTATAAGTGACATAGATGTGGGTGGTACTGGTTATACTCCTCTTGGAAGTTTTTCCCGGCAACCAGACAGAAAGCTATTACTAGCAGGAGTGCTTAGTAGTAATGCCTCATTAGAAAAAAAGGATAATGAATATATCCCCCTAGGAGATCCTACAGAAGTAGCATTAATTGTTCTCGCAATGAAGGCAGGAATAAATGTTGAGCATGAAAGAAAAAGGCTTAGAAAGATTGGGGAAGCAAGCTTTAGTTCTGAGAGAAAGAGAATGAGCATTGCTTATAAGGATAACGATATGGGCCTGCTCTACTCAAAGGGAGCTCCAGAAGTATTGATTAATAGATGTAAGTATATAGAGATAAATGGAGAGAAAAGACCATTAGATGAGGAATATAAGAAGAAATTCTTAGACAAGGCAGATCAATACGCCAGGCATGCATTAAGAGTCCTAGCAATAGCATATAGAGAGATAGATCCAAATATAAGAGAAGAAGATATTGAGAAAATGGAGAGAGACCTAGTCCTGCTTGGAATAGTGGGAATGATTGATCCTCCTAGAGAAGAAGTGAAAGAGGCAATAAAGAAATGTAAAAAAGCAGGTATAAAGGTGATAATGATTACTGGTGACCACATAGATACTGCTAGGGCTATAGGAGAAGAAATAGGAATAGAAGGGAAGGCAATACTTGGAGGGGATATAGACAAGATTGATCTCGACAAGGAAGTAGAAAACATTGCTATATATGCAAGAGTAAACCCTGAGCACAAATTAAAGATAGTTGAAGCCTTGAAGAAGCATGGCCACATTGTTGCAATGACTGGTGATGGTGTTAATGATGCTCCAGCAATAAAAAAGGCGGATATTGGTATAGCTGTTGGTAGTGGTACAGATGTAGCCAAGGAGGCAGCAGAGATGATTATCCTTGATGACAACTTTGCAACAATAGTGAAAGCAGTAGAAGAAGGAAGAGGTATATACACCAATATAAAGAAATTTGTGAATTATCTGTTATCAGATAATACTGGAGAGGTATTAGCAATTGGTTTAGCAGGATTACTAGCAGTGTTAGATCCAAAACTCTTTGGAGCAGTATTATTAACAGCTCTACAATTGTTATGGATAAATCTCTTGACTGATGGCCTCCCGGCTTTAGGATTAGGAGTTGACCCAACCCCTCCAGGGGTTATGAATAATCCACCGCGAAACCCCAAAGAACCAGTTATTGATCATAGAATGGCATTCTCTATAATCTATACTGGAATATTCATAGCGATAGCAGTATTAGTGGGATTCGCTCTAAGAATGCCAAGAGTGATAGAGGCTAGGACTGTTGCAATGACAACCATTGTGAGTCTTGAACTAGTGAGGCTTATATTGATAAAGCTTCGCTACAAGGAATCCTTGCTTGACAATAAGTATTTATTACTAGCATTCCTTGGAACACTAATAGTGCAAATAGCTGCAATATATACTCCTCTAAACAAGGTGTTAGGATTAACTCCTCTATCAATTCTTGACTGGTTGCTCATATTTGGATTAATGATAGCAGTGTTTTTTGCGTCATTATTCATGGAGCTTGTATATGGTCTTGTTTCTAGGCATATAGAATAGGCAAAACATTTTTATATTAGTAGTATCTACTAATGAATAATTAATAACTACTCTGATGGGGTGGGGGCAATATAGAGGGGGTGAATAGGTATGAAGAAGGAGATAATACTACTATTATTGGTAACAATTCTAGGAATCTTTTTGACAAGTTGTGAATATGAATACAAAACAATTCCCAATATCTCTATACCAACACTGCCAATAATGGAGACAAGCAATATTAGTGGTGAAGAAGTGAACGTGTCTCTAAACATAACTAATACGGGAGGAGTAGCTATTGTAGAGGGAGAAGAAAACATATCAGAAATACTAACAACTATTAACGCAGTAGAAGGAGATCTTATAAGACTAAATATTCGTGCATATGACCCAGACAATGACACTGTTACAATATATTATGGTGAACCATTCAACGAGCAGGGATTATGGCAGACAAAGATTGGAGATGCTGGTAAATACCTTGTAAGAATCATTGCTAGTGATGGAAAGACAAATACAACTGGATATGTAAGAGTAATCATTGCAAGGGCAAATAGACCACCAGTTATTAATTGTCCAGACAAGATAACTGTTAAGGAAGGAGAAGACTTTAATCTTAAATGCGAATTTTATGATGAGGACAATGATGAATTGGTTGTTACATACTCTGGATGGATGACTAGTAATCATAAAAAGATTGGATATGATGAAGCAGGAACACATGAAGTACTAGTAACTGCTAGTGATGGAAAGCACAGGGTTACAAAACTAGTGGTAGTAGAGGTTGAAAATGTTAATAGAGAACCAATACTAGAGGTTAGTGATATAGAAGCAATGGAGGGAGACATAGTTGTGTTAAACTATAATGTATCAGACCCAGATGGGGATAAAGTACAAGTATCTTTCAGTGAGCCATTCAATGATCAAGGAGTATGGCAGACAAGTATTGGAGATGCAGGAGTATACACAATAACAGTTATTGCTAGTGATGGAGAAGCAGTAGTAGAGAAAAAGGTAAATGTGACAATAAAGATGAGGAACACTCCTCCAATAATCAAGGCTCCAGACACTGTTGAAGCATATGAGGGAGAAACACTTAGACTACCAGTAGAATACTATGATAGGGAGGATAAGGCATTAATAGTAACTGTGAGTGGATGGATGGACTCATTGACAAAGGAACTAGGCTATGAGGATGCAGGAACACACACTGTTACAATAACTGTGAGTGATGGACAATACACAACGAGCAAGAGCATAACAATAATAGTGCATGATGTGAATAGGCCACCAGTGTTTATAAGGCCATAACTATAAGGGTTCAAGTTTAGAGGGATCTATTCCCTCTACAACTCTTTTTTGTTCCTCCATTCTTTGCTTTTCAACCATTAATGAGAGTTTATTCCCCAATAAGAATATATCCATATCAAGATCCTTTATAGTTTTTCTCAGTTCCATAATCTCTTTTCTTAATAGTTTCTTATCATTAATCATTCTTGACCTAAGCCTCTCTAAATCCATGCTTAGGAGTCGCTCCTTTCTATTAATCTCTACACCATATCTTGATATAAGTCTAAGCCTTTTTTCTATTGTCCCCAATTCTTCTAATAGTTCATCCATATCCATTGCATTATTCAAATCCCTCTTTCTTTATATATTTTTTCAAATCTATATATATTGATATCAGTGTAATGCTTATTCTTCCAGTGAAAGGGCATTGATTGTTTTAATAATAGCTTTGAATTCCAGATATGAGTGATCCTTAATCCCAACTCTCTTGCTCTCATTTTTACATATTCATGGGTTGCTGCTAGATGAATACTATAAATTATTCTCGCAATCCTTGAGGCATTCATCAAGATTTCCATGTCTATATGTCTATTCCTGGTTCCAAATGGAGGATTCATTAGTATTGTGTCAGCATTTGTATTAACACTTCGGGCATCACTAATCAGGACTTCATAGTTACTCATTTCTATTGTTTTAAGGTTTTCTCTTAGAACTCTTACAGCTTCTGGGTCTATCTCTATGAATATTACTCTTCTTGCTCCTAATAATAATGCACTAATCCCTAATATGCCAGTGCCAGCGCATAGATCCATTACTATTTTTTCTTTTATATCTCCAAGCATGTATGCATTCCAAGCAATACTTGCAGCTATCTCTGATGGAGTAGTGTATTGTTCTAATTCTTGTTTTGGATTATTGAATCCTCTTAGTTTTGATAACTCTATTGCTAGCTCTTTTTTTGTGGGCATATTGTTTTTATCTCTTGCTTATTTTTAAATATTGCCTAGAAGCATATACTAGAAAATATATTTTTTTGATTGAAAAACTATTTAAGTTCATCATGATTACACTAACAAGCAGCGGGGGTGGAACATGTTCTCAAATAAGAAGATGGAGGCAAAGATAAGGGAAGCCTTCAAAAAGATTTCTAGAGAAATGGAGGAACACCTCGAAGCAATCAATATGAATACAAACGAGATACAGAGTAATTATGAAGAAATACTTGAATTAAAACAAAAGATTGAAAGACTTAGCGAAAGGATTGATGAACTACAAATGCTTATAGCTCCAAGACTAAAACTCTCAAATGTTGTGTTAACAGAGCATGAAGAAGAGGTATTCATAGTATTATACACTGCTGCTCAAAAGATCACATCATATCAAATCTCTCAAAGAACAGGTCTAAGCCCAGAATATTGTGAAAACCTTGTGTATAGCATGATGGTTAAGGGTTTACCAATATATAGAGAGATCAATGGTGGAGAAGTATTATTCTATATGGATCCATACTTCAAGGATCTACAAGCAAGGAAGAGAATAATACA